>NZ_CALIJF010000402.1 GCF_938018035.1 uncultured Campylobacter sp.
AGCTACTCGAAAGCCTAAATAAAATGATCGAGATCGCTAAAATTTTTGCCTATCTCAAAAAGCTCGGACAGGTAGAGTAGAAACATTTCGATTTAAAATTTAAAGCTCAAAGTGCAATTGCAGCGGGCAGAACAAAATTTACGATACGTATAATTTTAAAGAGAGGGGGGGCTGCATTATGGATATAAACGAAATGCAAGCTAAAACTCGCAGTATGCGCGCCCTATATGTCGAGGACGATAATGAGGTAAGGCGGCAGACCGCGAAAATTTTAAAACTATTCTTTCATCAAGTTATCGACTGCGGTGATGCGCGAGAAGGTATCGAGAAATTTAAAGCAAGCAAAGTAGGTATTGTTTTTACCGATATCAATATGCCGGGCATTAACGGGCTTGAAATGATAGAGCGGATCAAGCAGATCGATCCTTTGGTAAAAACGGTCATCTTCTCAGCCCATGACGAGTCTAAATTTTTCACCAAAGCGATATCCATCGGCGTGGACGGGGCTATATTCTAAAGCCTTTTACGACCGAGGATCTAATTATGATTTATAAAAATAATAATTACGCTAGTAATTACTAGCGAATTTTACCCGTAATCATCAAATTTTATTGGGTTATATAAAAGATTTTAATCGTAAGGTATAATTTGGTTTCTTATTTGTTTAGATTTTATAAAGTTTGAATCTATCTCAAATCTTATAGCTTTATTATTTTCATCCAAAATAGTCGTTTGCAAATAATAAAATTTACCGATTGCGGAAAGCGCTTTTATGTTGTGAAGTATAATGGTTTTATTGTTATCATTTATCGAAATATAAGTGATAGCTTCAGTAGTAGCGGTTATATTTTCCTTTTGATCTTTATTACCATTGCCTTCTTTATGCTCATATTCAAGAGTTCCATTAGTAAAATTTATATTGTCTGTGTTATCTAAGTTGAAATTTTGACCTTCCATCGTCTTGAAAAAAATTTCGTTGTTAGGGAATTTTAAAATATGTTCTTGTAGTCGTAAATTATTACATCTGATGCTTGCTATATATGTATCTTTATCAAAATCATATCGTCTATTATAACGATCTATATAAAAAATATTTGTATTATTATCTTTAATACAAATTTGACTGGATAGCGCTCCAAGTGCATCTTTATCAAGCACTATAAAATTATAATCAATATTGCCATAGTTCGAAATTTTTATAATTTCATCACTCATAAAGAACAAGGTAAATAAATTTATAATAATAAGTGAAGTGAATGCAAATCTGAAGAAAAAATATGTCATATTTAATAAAAATATAAGGATAAGAATAATAGATAAGGTTATTGGCAAGAGATATAATATAACTTCAGTAAAATTACTCGCTTCTAAACGAATAACTGATATGCAAAATATAAAAATAAAATCCAAGAGGAATAATAAGCCGCTGTATACTATATAAGGAATAATTTCAAAATTATGTTTACGGAAATGATAAATAACAAGAATGAATATTATCGGAGCTAGTATAAACAAATTCATATAGGCGTTCGGCTCAATTCCATGTGTAATCAATATCGCTATAATTACTAATACTATGATAGATAAACCAAATAGCCACCAAAAATAGGATTGGATTTTTTTTATCTTATCTCTATATGCATAAATAAATATAATATGCAAAGTAGGTATTATGTAATAAATTATAAATAACACTATACCTATAATAAAAAATTCCCCAAAGATAGATATTACGTTAAAATTATCAAGTACTGGGAAGTAATTTAAACCTTTATTAAAAAGGAAATAACTACAAAATGGGATTGTACCTACTACAATAATTATTTGTAAATAGTACCCTTGAATAAACTCCTTAACTTTATTTAAAAAATTGCCAATATCTTTTAAATTTTTCTTATCATAATACTTTTTAAAAATTTTTTCAAAATCACTTTTTTTATCAAGCTTTTCATCTATAAGTTCCGAGCGTAAAATTACAAATTGATTATAAATTTTATCATCTATATTATATAGTTTAGATAAGGTTTCATCGAGATTATTATTTCTTAGCTCATTGAATATATTATTTTTTAAATAAAATAGACTCATCAAATTATTTTTTGATACGTTAAAATCATTGAATTTACCTTCAATGTCTTTTTTTAGTCTATCAAATTCGTTTTGAAATTCTTTTTTGTCTTTCAACAAATCATCAATATTTTTCATATGATATAGAAGCCCCTCTATAAAGCATGTTAGTGATTTTACTGACACCCTTCGCACTCGATTGAGCGATCCGCGACGTTGTTTAGCTTCTCGCTATCGGGGCTTTCGGAGCGTAGATAGTAGGTCGATTTTAGCCCCAGCTGCCATGCGAGCGTGTAAATTTCGCTCAGATAGCCGCCGCTTGCCTTATCTAGGCTCATGAAGATATTTAGGCTCTGGCCTTGATCGATCCATTTTTGGCGGATGGCGCCCGCCTTTACGAGCAGGCGCTGATCGA
>NZ_CALIJF010000403.1 GCF_938018035.1 uncultured Campylobacter sp.
TCTGTCGCCTGCGAGGTGGTAAATTTAATATCAAGCTTATCGCCCCGCCTTTTTACGTTCTTGTGATATTTTTATCCAACTTATGCAGGCGCAAAGCTCGCACATAGGCGGTTGCAGGTTTAAATTTGCGTGCAAACCGCTTTGGTATATTTTTTAACGTTAGTTTAATGCTAAATTTATATAATTTAAGTCTAGTTATATTTTAAGAGACGATTAAGAATGAAATGCGCTAAACTTGGAGGCGGATAGAGTATGCAAGATTACGAATTATTGGATGTTTTGTCCAATAAAAGGGTTCTTTGCCTAGAGGATGAGCCTGGGATTTTAAAAAATATAACCGAATCGCTACAGCTGTTTTTCGGCGAAGTAGTGGGGGTTAAGGACGGGCTGGAGGCGCTTGATGAGGCGATGAGCGGTTCGTACGACGCACTGGTTTTTGATATCGGCGTGCCGCATATGGACGGGCTAGAGGTCGTTAAAAAGATCCGCGCTGCCGGCATCTCAGTGCCGATCGTGATACTTTCGAGCCACACCGAGCAGGAGTATCTGTGGCGGGCGGTGGAGCTTAAGATCACTAGGTATCTGCCTAAGCCGTACGACAAAAACGCCTTTATAAAGGCGCTGCAAGACGTCGCTGCGGAGCTGATAAATCACGCGCCGATATTTAGCATAAGCAGTGAGTTGAAGTATGATTTTGCCAAAAAGATCATCTACGTCAAAGACAGCGCCTGTCATCTTTCCAAAAGCGAGAGCAAGCTTTTGGAGTACTTCTTAGCGCGCAAAAATCAAACCGTAACCTACGAGCAGCTATTCGACTATATGTGGGAGTTCGAGCAGCCCAGCAAGGAGGCGATCAAGGCGATCGTCAAAGAGCTACGCCGCAAGATAGGCAAGGACGTGATCAAAAATTTATATGCGGTGGGGTATCTCTTTGAAGTATAAATTTAAATTTATCGTAGCGCTTTTCGTGCTGCTATATATCGTAATTACGGCTTTGGTTTTTAACTTCTACCGCGAGC
The DNA here is from genome assembly GCF_938018035.1 of uncultured Campylobacter sp. Taxonomy (GTDB): domain Bacteria; phylum Campylobacterota; class Campylobacteria; order Campylobacterales; family Campylobacteraceae; genus Campylobacter_B. The sequence continues at coordinate 1,020 of NZ_CALIJF010000403.1, forward strand.
TTGCGCTAAAGGACACGAGGCGCGAGGCGTTTTATATCCTAGATACGATGAATGCGGTGCGCGATTACGTCTCGACCGTGCAGCGCCCGCTAATAAACGAACTTAAGGAAAAAAAGCTTCTAAGCGAGGATTTTTTCGATCCGAGGCTGATGTCCTCGACCTACATAACGCGCGAAATTTATAAAATTCAGCTCGCCAAAGAAAACATCAACTACGACTACAAGCTCGTCGCCACCGATCCGCTCAATCCCGAGCATGAGGGAAGCGAGTTTGAGAATGAAATTTTAGAGGGCTTTAAAGAAAACAGATACAAAGAATATTCCAGAATCGTCTACGATAAAGGTGGCGCTTCGTATCTTTTGAGCTTGCCGATAACAAACTCTCAGCCTTCGTGCACCGAATGCCACAGCATCAACGCAGCGCCTAAAAAGATGCAAGAGCTCTACGGAGACGTGGGGAATTTTAAAGGCAGTCTAGGCGATACGATCGCGATGATAAGCTTTAAAATTCCGATAAAAAGCATTCTGCTCTATCACACCAAAGAGTTTGTCGTTAGCGGCCTAAGCTTGCTTGTGGTATTTTTGATCTGTATATTTTGTATCTATAAAATTCACAAAAAAAACGCGACTTTAAAGATGCAAACTCAGCTTTTACTGATAAATCAAAGCCGCCTCGCGCTAATGGGCGAGATGATCGGCAATATCTCGCACCAGTGGCGCCAGCCGTTATCGCAAATCAGCTCCACGCTCATAAATTTAGAGCTTTACAACGAGCGGGGCAAGCTCTCAAAAGAGAGGCTCGAAGGCGGCATTAGGGACGCGGGCGAGCAGGTAAAATTTATGAGCGATACGATCGAGGATTTTAAAAATTTCTTCAATCCGAATATGCCCAAGAGGGAATTTAGCGCCGGCGAAGCGATCGAGCAGGCGCGTAAAATTTTAAACGCCTCGCTTAAAAAACACGTCATCGATATAAGCGTGCGGATAGAGGAAAATTTCACCCTTTACGGCAACGTAAACGAGCTCATCCAGGTGCTAATAAACATCATAAACAACGCAAAGGAAGCGTTTTTGGACGTGCCGCTTAAACGGCGCGAGATTAAAATTCGCTCGTTTTTAAAGCAGGGCGAGCGAGTAATCACGATCGAAAATAACGCAAGCCGCATCGACGAAGCGCGGCTAGATAAAATTTTTGAGCCGCACTTTACGACAAAACAGCAGGGCAGCGGGCTCGGGCTATACATGAGTAAGATGATAATCGAAAAAAACAGAGGGAGCATAAGCGCTGCAAATTCCGACGAAGGCGCGATATTTACGATCGCTTTTCGTTAAATTTAGACTTCATTAAATTTCTCCCTTTTTCACCCTTTTTTGTTGATATTATTTCGAGCGTAGAACTTTGCTAATTTAAAATTTCGATTTTCAAAGGAGGAGCCATGAAAAAATGGAATAAGATGCTACTCGGCGCGCTAGCCTGTATTAGCATTTTTGCCGCAGGAGCCTGTGCTGATGAAGGCATGGGGCATGAGATGGAAATGTCGCAAAAATCGCGCGACGTCATCGCAAATCCTAAGGGCACGTTGCAAAGCAGAGGCGTCATATCCTTGCAGGACTACGTCGTAGAAGAGCGAGAGATGTATGACTGGCTATTTAAAAATCACCCGATTTTTACCAAATACGGCGGTAAGACGGTCGGTAAGATGGATGTACACGACCGAGGTTTGGAGTGGCTTGCGGAAGGGCATGGATTTGACTTTTCAAAGGCTAGCAAAAGAGACGACGGCAAGGGTTATAGCTCTATGATGTATAGAATCCCTGCGGGCTCTTCTTTGCAATTTCCGAATAAATTCATAGGTCCTGAAAAATGCGGCGAGTGCCACCCCGCGCAGTATGAGACATGGAGCAGATCGCGCCACGCCACTACTATCCGCTTCCCGGGCGAGCATCCGGAGGTTAATAATAACCTAACCGATCCTGTATTTAGTCCGGATACCGCGTCGATCCTTCCAAAAGGTATTACCCCTGACGTAATTTATGCGACTGTGGGGCATCTAAGGACAAAATTCGGCTACGTAGATGCATGGCTTCTACGCGGAACCTATCACGTAGAGGGCGGTTTGCTACGAGATGGTACCGGTCAGATCGTAGCCGGCGGTAACCAATTCCAAAGGACTTGGGCGTTAAATTTAGACGATGAGACGGTCAAAAAGATTAAAAAGATTGTTCCGGAATTCCCAGGCACACTTGAGGAATACGGCGATAACGGCGGTTACGTAAGAGGTCTTGCGTCGTATGCTGCGAAATATAAAAAATCGATGTTTTTCCAAGCAAACAGCTCGTATTGCGAAGTCTGCCACCCATTCAAATTCGATTTTAAAACTAAAAAAGAATTCTATGCTGCTTTGGGTAACGCAAAAGAGCTTCAAAAGCACACTATCTCCAAGGGTATCACCTGTGAAGAGTGCCATGGAGCGGGCGGTCACCTTGACGGCGCTACAAATTTTAGAACCTCAAACTGCGAACGCTGCCACCAAAGATTTAACTATAGCCCTGATTTAGCTCGTGCTAATCCGATAAACAACGGAAATCCAGATCTATCTCTTAGCTCTAAATTTAAATCTATGGGTCCAGGCTGCGGCTCTGAAGGCTCTCAATCATACTTTACCGCTCACTACGAGAAGGGTATGCGCTGCGTAACCTGCCACGATCCGCACGATAACACCGGACCGGTAGTTGGCGATAAAACCGTCAAGGGCGTAAATTATAACTCCGAGCAGGGCTATTTGAGCGCGTTTTATACAAAGCCTAAGATCACAAAAGAGTGCAAAGATTGCCACCAAGAGCAAGCCTACATCGCTGCAAGAGCCGATACGCATAAAGACAACACCTGCGCATCTTGCCACATGCCGTTTATGATGAGCTGCGAGAACTTCTACGCTATTCAGTTCCAAGACAACGCGGGATTTGATACTCAAAGAAGATCGCACATCTGGAAGATCGACATCGATCCTGCTAGAAAATCTCTAGTCGCAGGCGATGCCGCTAAAGGTCCAAGAGATGCGAAAGATTGGCACTTCCAAAGAAATAAAGATGGACGAAATTTCGTCGATCTTATGTGGTCGTGCGCACGAACCTCGTGGGCGGATAAAGATATGCAAGATACCAAAGGCTGCCATAGCCCTGTCGTTTCCGAGCTAAAAGAGACACTTCACTTCAAGAACCAAAAGCAGGTTTACGATGAGGTTATGGGCTGGCAAACTCCGATTAAGAGCGACTTCTCGCAAGTTAAGATCGGTATTCAAGGAATTTACTCTATCCTTGAGACTAAAAAGCTTAACTCCAGCGACAAAACTCGCGTTTACGAGCTGATCGAAAAAGCTCAAGACACCGTCGATCTTATCGAAAAAGACGGCTCATGGGGAATGCATGGCTTTAAATATACTAAGCAAAGGCTAGAGGCCGCTAAAGAGTATATCAAAGAGGCTCAAAGAATTCTAAATAATAATTTATAATTCTTTCGGGGTCGCGTAAGTTCGCGGCCCCGAAATTTAAAAGGCAAATGTATGCAAAAAAGACTAAAAATTTTCTTGCCTATCGTTTTGGCAAGCTGCGCGTTGGGCGCGAATTTAACTACGCAAGAACAAAAAGAATCTTATAGCATCGGAGCTTCTACCGGAAGCTATGTTTCAAACCAGCTGCATTCACAAGCCGCGTTAGGTGTCAAATACGACTTAGATGCGGTGATAGAGGGGTTTTTGGACGCTCTTAAAAAGCAGCAGAAACTAAAAGATGAGGAAATTATTGCGCTTTTGAATCAAAGAGCCGATAAACTAAATAAGATCGTAGAAACAAATTCCAAAGCGGAGCTTGATAAAAATTTAAAAGCAGGCAAGGAATTTATGGCGAAAAATGCCAAAAATCCGGACGTTAAAACCACAAAATCCGGTCTTCAATATGAAATTCTAAAGCTAGGTATGGGCGAAAAGCCAAAGCCCGAGAGCGTAGTAGTGATGAACTACAAGGCGTATTTGACGAACGGTAGCGTATTTGACGATACTTTCGCATCTAAAATTCCGGCGCATCTTTCTATGATAGGCTTAATCGACGGATTACGCGAGGGATTGCTTTTGATGAATACGGGCTCGAAATATAAATTTACAATCCCTAGTAATTTAGCCTACGGCAACGTGGACGTAGATAGAATTCCTGCGGGTTCTGTGGTGATTTTTGAAGCCGAACTACTAAAAGTTTTAAAGCCCGGTGAGCTTGCCGATGCGGCGAAAAAGCTTAGCGAGAGCGAGGCTAAAAGCTTTCACGACGCGAACAAAACAAAGTAGTTTTGCTTAAATTTAGTCGGAGGAGAATATGCAAAAGCAAAGAAGAAATTTTATAAAATCCGCCGCACTCGGCTCTTTAGGGCTTGGCGCAATCACCTCAAGCTTACTCGCGCAAAACAGCGCGGATAAAAGCGCGCAAGACGCAAACGCAAGCAGCAAAAAGCAAGAGCCGAAAAAGCCGCACTACGGCATGATATTCGATCAGAACAAATGCGTGGGCTGCACAGACTGCGAGATAGCCTGTAAAAAGGTAAATTCGGTTCCGAAGGGCCAAATGAGGCTTTTTATCCAGGATAAAACCGATCCGCTAAATTTGAAAGAAAAGCGCTATGTTAGAGTATCTTGTCAGCAGTGCGAGGACGCGCCGTGCGTAAAAGTTTGCCCGACGAAAGCCTGCCACAAGGACGAAAAAACCGGCATCACGACGATGAACACCGACGACTGCATCGCCTGTAAATACTGCATCGTCGCCTGTCCTTACGACGTGCGCTTTATAAATCACGAAACAAGAGCCGCAGAGAGCTGCAACTTCTGCTTGGATACGAATTTAAAAGACGGCCACGAGCCTGCCTGCATCGAGGCGTGCAGATACGAGGCGATCGTATTCGGCGATCTAAACGACGAAGAATCGCACATCAGCAAGCTGCTTCGCGTAAAAGATAGCCTGCGAATGCATCCTGAGTGCGGCACGAAGCCGAGCCTGCGCTATATTCCTGCGGTAAAACTGGGGGTGTGATATGAACGGAGCTATAAATTTCACTGCGACCTTCTCGCACGGCGTGGAGTGGGGCTGGCCGATCGCGGTCTATCTTTTGCTAGCAGGTATGAGCGGCGGCGCTTTAGTAGTCGCGATCCTCGTCAAATTTTATAAAAAACAGACCGAAAGCACGCCGCTATTTAAGGCTGCGTCGCTGCTATCTTTCGTTACGATTTTACTCGGTATGGTTTGCTTAGTAGCCGATCTTGAGCGACCGCTTCTTTTTTGGAAAATTTTGATCAATTATAACTTTACTTCGGTTATGTCCGTGGGCGTGGCGGCGCTTTGCGTCTATATCCCGCTTACCTTTGTAGCCTGCCTTTATGCGTTTGAAGTTGATCTTGGCGGATTTTTATCGCGCAGACTTACTTTTTTAAAAGGGCTTTTCACGCTCGTAATGAAAATTTTAAACGCGCTTCGCCCGCTACTTCTTGCGCTTACGCTTGTTTTTGCGGTCGCGATCTGCACTTACACGGGATTTTTGATCTCGGTGCTCGTGCGCTTTCCTTTGCTAAATACCGCCGTTTTACCTGCGCTTTTTGTGGCATCTGGACTATCTGCCGGCATCGCAGGCTCTAGCCTCATAGCCGCGCTTTTCTTTAAAGCAGACCCGCACGGCGGCGATCTAAAAATTCTACACGCAGTCGAGTGGCCGGTTTTAGCGATGGAAATTTTATTAATCGGTATGATTTTCGTCTCGCTAGTAACGGGCAGCGACGTGCAAAAAGCCGCGAGCGTCGCCTTCAGCGAGGGAATTTACGCGCGTCTTTTTTGGCTAGGCGTCGTAGGCGTTGGTTTTTGCGTACCGCTCGTTTTAAATTTCGCACTGGGCAAAAAGATCGCTCACACCGCATTTGCGTTCTACGTTAGCGCGCTTGCCAGCGTGGTCGGAGTATTACTTCTTAGAATGTTTATACTATACGCAGGACAAACTTACGATATAATAATGTAAAACTGCGGAGGGTTAATGAGCGCGTTAAAAATATTAAAATTTTTCATCTCTTACAAGTTCGCGCTCTGCCTCCTTTTTATCCTAGCCGCAGGTGCCGGCGTCGCAACCTTTTTAGAGAGCATTTACGATACGCAAACTGCTAAAATTTTAGTCTATGAGGCGCGCTGGTACGAGTGCGTCATGGGTGCTGCGACGCTTAGCCTGCTCGGCATAATCATAAAATCTAAAATGTGGCGCCGCTTCGGCTCCTTCGTTCTGCATGCGGCATTTATCGTTATCTTTATCGGCGCGGCGCTGACGCGCTATTTCGGCACAGAGGGCGTGCTGCACGTAAGGGCAGGCGAGAGCGAAAACGAGATGGTGAGCGTCAAGCCATACTTGCAAATCCGTACGCAAGACGCGCTGTTTGAGCATCCGCTAAATTTAAGCCAGATCGGCGATAACGATTTTAGCTTCACGCAAAGTATAAATTCTAAAAGCTTCACCGTCAAATTTAGCTCCTACAAACCCGCGCCCAAAGGCGAGCAGGGCACGCTTGCGGTAAAAGCGAGCTTTGAGGGCGGAAGCGAGCAAGAGGCGGAGCTGCGCGGCGGCGCGGGTTGGCTCGGGGAACCTAAAATTTTAAACTTTGACGGCGAGGAAATAATGCTAAGCTGGGGCTCGAAGCTCATAGAGCTTCCGTTTGCGGTAAAGCTTTTGAAATTTAAGCTCGAGCGCTATCCCGGCTCGCAAAGTCCGTCATCTTACGCTAGCGACGTTGAAATTTTAAAAGAGGGCAAGAGCGCGGGAGAGCATGAAATTTATATGAACCACCCGCTAAGCTTTGACGGCTTTAAGCTCTTTCAATCCTCCTACGACACGGACGAGCTAGGCACGGTGCTAGAGCTTAACCGCGATCCGGGTAAAATCCCCACTTATTTCGGCTATTTCTTGCTTTGCGTCGGATTTATCGGCAATCTTTTTACCGCGGGCAGCAGGTTTAAAAAGCTAGCTAAATTTATCAAAAACAACGCGCCCGCTGCGCTGCTTCTAATAGCGCCGTTTTTTTTCAGCATTGAGCTTCGCGCCGCGGATGAAAACTATCTAGCAAACCTTAAAGCCAACTCGCGCGTTCATGCAAACGGCGCGTTCGCGGAGCTTTTGGTGCAAGATTACATGGGTAGGATCAAGCCGCTTAGCACCGAAGCAAGCGAGATCGTAAATAAAATTTCGGGCACGGAGGGGCTTTACGGCTTAAGCGCCGAACAGATGATCCTAGGAATGAGCCTAAATCCCGCGTTCTGGCGCGATCAAAAGATCATCAAGATCAAAAACGACGAGATCAAAAAGATGCTGGGCTTAGCGCCGCAGGAGCGATATGCGAGCTTTAATTCGGTATTTGATGAAAACGGCAACTACAAGCTCGCCCACGCCCTGGACGAAGCGAATGAAAAAAGCGCCTCGCGCCGCGGCGTGCTCGATAACGAGCTGATTAAATTCGACGAGCGGCTAAATATCGCGTATCTGACCTTTAGAGGGGTGTTTTTTAAATTTATCCCCGTGCCGAACGACCCGCAAAACACCTGGCTCTCGCCGAACGACGCCTTTGCGGATTATAGTATTGCTCCGCAGATCAAAGGCGTGCTAAACGACTATCTAAACGGCTTGCAAGATGGAATTTCGGATAATGATTGGGCTAAAGCGGATGCAGCACTTGCGGAGCTGAAAAACTACCAAAGAGCCACCTCGGCGGCTATTCTTCCAAGCGTTAGCCGCGTCAAAGCCGAGGTGTTTTACAACAAAGCTTCGGTTTTCAAAAAGCTCGTTTATTGCTATATAATCCTAGGAGGCATAGCTCTTGTTTTGGCGCTTTTCGGCGCACTTTGCGGCAAGCGCTTTGTGCCCGCGCAAAAAATTTCATTTGCAGCCTTTGCAATATGTTTTACGGCACATACCCTCGCGCTCGCGCTGCGCTGGTACGTAGCGGCTCACGCGCCGTGGAGCGATAGCTATGAGTCGATGATCTACATCGGTTGGTCGGCGGCGCTTGCAGGGATCATATTTTTTAGAAAGTCCCTACTTACGCTAAGCGCAAGCTGCTTGCTGGCTAGCATCGTGATGCTAGTAGCGCATATGAGCTTCGTAAATCCGCAGATTACTAACCTCGTGCCGGTGCTAAAGTCCTATTGGCTTAGCATCCACGTCTCGGTTATTACGGCTAGCTATGGATTTTTAGGGCTTAGCTGCCTGCTTGGGCTTTTGGCTCTTGTTTTGATGGCGCTTAAAAACGGCGCCAATCGCGAGCGGCTCAATGCGCAGATCAGATATATAACGGCGATCAACGAGATCAGCCTCATCGTGGGGCTTTCGATGCTGACGCTCGGAAATTTCTTCGGCGGCGTGTGGGCGAATGAGAGCTGGGGGCGATACTGGGGCTGGGATAGCAAAGAGACCTGGTCGTATGTCTCGATCATCGTCTATGCGATCGTGCTGCATCTAAAATTTATCCCGAAACTCGGCTCGATCTATGTTTATTGCGTGAGCTCGATGCTTGCGTATAGCTCGATCATAATGACCTATTTCGGCGTAAATTTCTACCTCACCGGCATGCACTCTTATGCCGCGGGAGATGCGCCGCAGATACCCGCGCCGTTTTATTGTATAATAGCGGCGATAATTTTAATAATCGCTCTTGCCTTCAGGGGCAGGGACGTAAAAACGATATAAAGGAGTAAATTTGAAAAAATTTCTAATAGCGTTAGCCTTGGCGGCAGCGGCAAATGCGGGCTTTATCAGCGAGGGCATTCAAGCGCAGCAAAGCGGCGATCATAAAAAACTCGCAGAAATTTACGAGCGAGCGTGCGGTTTGGAAAATAAAGCTTCGGGATGCTATAATCTAGCCGTTTTATATTTTGAGGGCACCGGCAACGTAGAGAAAAATTTCGAAAAAGCGATCAGTCTCTACGAGAAGGCGTGCAGCGCTAAATTTGCGCTTGCGTGCAACAATCTAGGCTATATCTACGAAAGCGGCAACGGCGCGGATCAAAATTTCACCAAAGCCGCGGCTTATTACGAAAAAGCCTGCAAAGATAACGAAGGCTGCACATCGCTTGGGCTTTTGTACGCAAACGGCGCCGGGCTCGCTAAAGACGTAGCCAAGGCCGCTAGCCTTTATGAAAAAGCTTGCACCTATGGCGATATGATGGGCTGCAACAACCTGGGCTATCTGTATCTGAAGGGCGAAGGCGTACAGCAAAGCTTCGCAAAGGCTAAAATTTTTTACGAAAAGGCTTGCGGTGGCGACATCGGCATCGGCTGCAACAATCTGGGCTATCTATACGCCTTCGGGCAGGGGGTGGACCAGGATTATAAGCAAGCAAAGCAGCAGTATGAAAAGGCGTGCAGCCTCGGCCACTTCGACGGCTGTAATAACCTAGCCATAATGTACGCCGAGGGCAAGGGTGTGAAGTCCGATAACGCCAAAGCAAAAGAGTTTTTCAAAAAAAGCTGTGACGGCGGCATCAAGATGGGATGCGAGAATTTGGAATTTTTAAATTCGATTAGTAAGTAGATTTAAAACATCAAATTTTTAAGGAGATAGTATGATTTTACGTTCGTTTTTGGCTTCGGCTGCGCTTGTTGCGCTCGTTTGCGGCGCCTCCATGGATGGGGCCAATAAACCGGCAAATCCTATGTTTCAAAGCGTGGATCCTAGCAAGGCTACGCTTGTAGGAAGCGGCGAGGGCAAAGAATACTGCGCCGTTTGCGGAATGAATTTGGTTAAATTTTATAAAACTAATCACGTTTGGAACGGCAAGCAAGTAGCTTCTCTGCACTGTTTGTACGAGATTACGGGCGGCAAAATTCCAAGCGATGCACAGGTAGTAGATACGAAAAATCTAAATTTGATCGATGTAAATAAAGCCTTTTACGTCGTGGGTAGCAAGGTCAAAGGCACGATGACGCGCAATAGCAAATACGCCTTTTCAACCGAAGCCGACGCGAAAGAATTCCAAGCCGAAAACGGCGGCGAGATAGTGAACTTTGCCAAGGCCTACGAGATTGCGGGGCAGGATTTCGAGGGCGATAATAAGATGATTAAAGCCAAGCGCGAGGGCGGCGTTTACGCGCACGGTAAAGAATTTTACGAAACAAACTGCGCTAAAACGGACGCCAAAAGCTTCAAAGCCATCTCCGAGCTCAAAGCTCATCTCAAAAAGACTTGCGACGCAAAGGGCGCTAGCAAAGCCCCTGAATACGACAAACACCTACAAGCCGCAGCGCTATATTTGTGGGACGCGCCGGCAAATTTAGGCAGCAGCGGTAAAGATGCAAAGGCGAAAAAGGCTGAAAAGATCGTCGTGCCTGAGGGCGCTAAATGCCCGGTCTGCGGCATGCTAGTGGGCAAAAACCCTAACTGGGCGGCGATGATAGAGATTCAAGGCGGCGAGAATTTGTATTTTGACGGCGTGAAAGATATGATGAAATACTACTTCCAAAAGGGCAAGAGCTTTGATAAAATTTACGTAACCGACTACTACAAGCTACACAAGATCGATGCTAAAAGCGCCTTTTTCGTGCTCGGCTCCAACGTCTTAGGACCGATGGGCGACGAGCTCATTCCGTTTGATAGCGAGAGCGCGGCTAAGACCTTCGCCAAAGATCATGGCGGCAAGAGCGTACTTAAATTTGATGAAATTCAAGAGAGCGTAATAGAAGGGCTATGAGGCTCATTTGCGCTTTAATGATCTTTTTTGCCGCCCTTTACGCGCTCATCGCGGTGCATTATGTAAGCTTTGATCGCGCAAAGGGCGAGCAGTGTCTGCAAAAGCTCGCGCGCGAGATAAAGGATGTGCGGCTCTCAAGCAGCTTTAAAAGTAAAGCTTACGCGGAGTTCGTCTATGATAAGTAAAAACTTCATCGACTACTCCGTAACTCTGCTACGAAAGGACAGAGCCGATCACGCTTTTAGCTTCGCGATATTTGCATTTATCGTTTTTATTTTAAGCTCGGTGCTTTTCATCTCGGGCTCCATTCAAAACGATCTTGAAAAGGTCATCAAGCTCAGACCCGACATCGTCGTAGAGGCTCTGCGCGCCGGCAAACGCGACCTGATGCACGACGGCTATATCTACGACATCTCTAAGATCGCGGGCGTCAGCGAAGTGCAGGGCGCCGTGGACGGGATGTATTACTTCGCTCAAAAGCGCGTTTGGTTTCATATCGTAGGCGACGAAAGCCTGAGCGAAAACGAAATGATCGTAGGCGAGGGGGTAAAAGCGGCGATGGGCGAGTGGTACTATGAGGACGAGTTTCACTTCTTAACCGAACAGCGCCTAATCGCGATTAAGATTAATAAAATTTCGCCGCACGAAAGCAGCATCGTCTCAAACGACGTGATCTATCTAAATCCCGCCACCGCGCGCGAGGTGCTAAGCCTGAAGGAGGGCGAATACACGAAGCTCTACGTAAGCGTGCCCAACCCCAACGAAGTAAGCGAAGTAGCGCTTAAGATCGTAAATTTATACCCCAACACGGAAGTCCTTAGTGCCGAGGACGCGGTAGCCGAAGTAAGGCATCTGTATTATTACAAGGGCGGAATTTTTATGGTGCTTTACGCCGTGGCGATGATCTCATTTTTCATCTTACTGAAAAATCAAATTTCGCTCGCATACGGCGAGAAGAAAAAGGAGATCGCGATCTTGCGTAGCATCGGCTTTTGTATAAAAGACATCATCGCGATGAAATTTATTCAAAATTTCATCGTCTCGCTAAGCGCTTATCTGCTCGGCGTCGCGGGCGCTTATGCTTATGTTTTTATCCTGGATGCGCCGCTTTTGCGCGATATATTCTTAGGCGGCGAGCTGCGAAATTTCATCACCTTCACGCCCGCGATAAATTTCAATATGCTCTTTTTGATCTTCGTCTTTAGCGTGATCCCGTTTTTGGCGTTCGTCATCATCCCATCCTGGCGCATCGCTATAGGCGATATGAGCGAGGCGGTCAAATGAGCAAGATAGAGATCAAGCAGCTTTTTAAAATTTACAACGAGGGCAGGGCGAATGAATTTCGCGCTTTGAAAAATATAAGCCTAAGCGTCGAAGAGGGGCAGATCGTAATCTTAAAAGGGGTCAGCGGCAGCGGCAAAAGCACGCTTCTATCCATCATAGGCGCGCTTTCTAAGCCGAGTAGCGGCGAGGTTTTGGTGGACGGTGCAAACGTCTCCAAGCTCGCCGATATCGAAAGCTCCGCGTATCGCCACAAAAAAATCGGTTTTATCTTTCAGTCTTTCAACCTGCTTGAGGCGCTTAGCGTCTATAAAAACGTCCTTGCGCCGCTTAGCCTCGAGCGGCTGAGCAGAGATGAGCTTGACGCGCGCATAGATGAAGCGATGCAGATCGCTAATATCGCTCATAAAAAAGATCAGATCGTCTCCAGCCTTAGCGGCGGCGAGAAGCAGCGCTGCGCTATCGCTAGGGCGCTCGTGATGAGGCCGCAGATCATCTTGGCCGACGAGCCGACGGCAAATTTAGACAAACAAAACTCGCTCGGTTTTATCGAGATGCTCTCAAAGCTTAAAGAGCTTAAAAAAACCGTTTTGATCGCGACGCACGACATACTCTTCGACGAGCTGGATTTCGTGGATCGATACGTGTTTTTAAAAGATGGAGAAATTTCAGCATGAGCGTATTTTTGTCGGGCAGCGTGATCGCGTTTTTGGCCGTGGAGCTGATCGTAATAGCGCTGATGGCGATCTCGCAGTTTCACATCGTGCGGATCATGCGCTACTGGGACTTTAACGCCACCTCAAATTTACAATACGCCCTGGAGAAAAGAAACTATCTCATCAACACCATTTTGTTCTTCACGATAGCGTGCAAGATCATTTTGTTTATATTTTTCGCGCTCTGCTTAAACGAGCTCTCCTCGGTCGTGCCCGGCGCGATGTGTTCCGCGGGCGTCGTGGGCTCGAACCGCTACGGCAACATCCTACTGCTTTTAAAAATTTTACTGATCTTCGGCTTTGGGCTCTGGCTTATTTTAAACAGCCTCGATCTTAAAGCGGGCAAATTTCCCTACCTCAAGCGCAAATACCTGATCTTTACCATCCTTTTTGCAGGCGTCCTAGCGGAGTTTATTTTAGAAATTCTATTTTTTATCAATATCCCGTTGCGCGTGCCTGTGTTTTGCTGCTCGGTCGTATTTCGCGCGCCGAAGCTTCCGTTCGGCTACACGCAGGCGCTTTTGGCGACCTTTTTCTACGCGATATTAGGCGCCATTTTGATCTTAAATTTCTTAAAGCAGTCGATGGCGAGCTTTGCTCTGAATTTGCTCTTTTTGTTCGTCGCATACTACGCGATCACCTATTTTTTCGGGCTTTACGTTTACGAGCAGCCTAATCACAAATGCCCGTACTGCATGCTTTTGAAGGATTACTACTTCGTCGGCTACGCGATCTGGGGCTCGCTGTTTTTGGGCATATTTTTCGGCATCGTGCCGTTTTTAACGGAGCTCATCACCAAGCGCGCCTACACCCACCTGCTTAAATACTCCTCGTTCTGGCTCATTCTAAACGCGCTCATCTGCAGCGCCTACGTCGTCAAATACTACTTCGTGCGGGGCGCGTTGCTATGATTAAGAAAATTTTTGCCGCGGTTTTGCTCGCCTGCGTGATGGGGCTGCTCATATCGTCGATGGATATAGCCGAATCCAAAATTTCTGTGCGCCACGGCAACACGGATAAGCAGCCGCTGCAGATTGAATTCGGCAAATACCTATGCCACGAGAGCGGCACGGTGATAAACGATCTGTACAACACCGCTCAGGCCGTTATGCCAAACGGCGATACATATTTTTTCAACGACATCGCAAACGTCTTTATGTGGCTGATGCGGCAAAAAAACAAGGACGAGATCGTGGTGTGGGTCTATTCGCAAGATACCGAAAGATACATCATCGCTAAGGACGCCTGGTACTCGCGCGTCGAGATCACGCCGATGGGATATGGCTTTGGCGCATATGAGTTTCACAACTACGGCAGGAGCGACTACTACTACGACGAGATCGTGCTGTGCGCCGCTCGCGGCGAAACGCTGCTAAATCCGCTCATCAACATTCTGCTTTCGGAAAATAAAATTTAGCCTCGCAGCGGATCGGAAAATGAAATTTAGTCCCGCGATGGATCGGAAATAAAATTTAACCCTACGGCGGATATGAAATAAAATTTAGCCGTGCGGCAGGTAGAAATAAAATTTAACTCCGCAGCGGGCGCGACTTGTCGCAGATACGGCCCGCCGCTTAAATTTTATTCGCGTGCAGCTTGAATTTTATTCGCGCCCGCACCTTTAAATTTAGCCTGCTCTCGCCACTTTCATTAGATTTAACCTGTATCCCCGCCTGGGCTCGCGCCCATTCGTATTTATTGAAATTTAGCCCGCATTCGCTCATAAGCTAGCCTAAAATTCAGCCCGTATCGGCTTACTATTGTTAAATTTACCCGTCTATGTCCAAACTCTCACTCGTCCGCTCTTATGGAATTTAGCTCGCATTGTCTGCTCGCATCGGCTTGCTCGTTAAATTTGATCCGTCCGCACCGCCTGTTCGCTACCCCATCAATATCGCTTGCTCGTTTGCCGCTTCGTCCGCGTTAAAATTCCAGACCGCACTCGCTCGTTAATTTTATACGGCTTTCGGCGTGAGGCGCGAAAATTATCGCCTTTAAAATGCGAAATTCACACCCCCTACGCCGTCTTGCCATAGAATTAAAAAATGTCTAATTCGATCCAAATTAAAACGCTTGGCTCAAAATTCGGTGCCACTGAAATTCATCGTTACCTTTCTACTAAAATTCCAGTCTAAATCTTAGTCCTATGCCGTTAGATTTAATATCGCTTCCATATGCTCCGACGTAGGAGAGCTTAAGCGTAGCACGGCTTGAAAGAGACGCCTCGATTCCTGCTTCGGCAGTCGTTAGGTTTTGTAACTTCTCACCTTTTAGCTGCGTACCACCTAGCCCGTTTACGTATAAATAAGCCTGCGGCTGCTTATCCGAAAAGAAGCGATTATATGCCACGTCTGCACTTGCTCTTAAACCTACTCCGCCGATTCTAAACGGAACGCTAGGTTTTATACCAATGCTTACGGCTTGTAAATTTCGCGTTTTGTTTTCAATGCGAATCAAAGAGTTGCTGACGTTATCTATTTTCGTGCGAGTATGCGAAACACCAGCGTAGGGTTCTACACTAAAGCTGTCCGCGTTGCTAAAACCCATATAAGAAACCTGTGCGAATGCACTTAAACTAGAGGCATTTGAGCCTACATATTCGTAAGCTATAGGCGAAACCGATGAGATTAGCTTTCTATCTCGATCATATTTTGAATATATCGCACCGAAGCTAAATTTAACGGGTTCAAAACCGATGTCGGAATAAATTCCGCTATGAAAATCCTTGCTTTTGACCTCCTTGGTGCCGCTTATTTTATCGTCCGTACGCCCTGCGCCTACAAATACACCGACGCTTGAACTATCGCCGATTAAAGAGTCAATACCGATTAAATTTACGAATGAATCGGAATGCAATTTGCCAATACCGGTATCTTTATCAGATTTAATTCGATTTGTGCCCGAAAAGATCCAAAATCTAGTGTCTTTATCAATATTTACAGCATTCGCGCCACCTCGGTTTTTAACGATGCTTGCCATCATTATGGAATTTATCGCGGAATTATTTGCCGCAGCAAATTCAGCATCATTTGCGAACGCGCTATAATACTCTCGCGCTTGAGCATGGTTTGAGCCTAAAATTTGCGTATAAATTCCGCTGCCGCGATTGGCGACGAGTAGATCTGCGAACGCTCTTTGCGAAGAGCTTAATGCGAAATCTTGCATACTCGTTCCACTTTGGATCGAAAGGCGTAAATTTGAGCCACTCGCCTCTTCTTTGCTCGTTTTGAAAAACGCATAGCTATCCTGAGTGCTCGCTAAATTTGCACCGCTAAATGTGCCCGTGGCGGTTAAAATTTTCTTAGAGCCGGGGTTGTCGACGAGGTTTTGAAGATCGCTAGTGTTAACTTGCCCTGCTCTTAGTAATGAGCCTTGCTTAAAGCTCAAATTTAAATTATTCACGCCATCATTTACTACGAATGCACCACCGCTATTGATTGTTGCTTTTACGGTGGTTGCATCGCTTGCCTTGCTCACGCTTCGCCAGCCGTTCCTTTCAGGTATCCTATATACTGCAGAGTGCAAAATTTCAAGTTCGCCGCCATTTTGTACATCGATATGTTTACTTTTACCGATTGATTGATTGAGCGCCGAAATTTTGCCACCATAGATAGTGGTAACCCCGGTGAAAGTGTTGTCGCCCGTAAGTGTTAAGGTGCCGCTGCCTCTTTTGATAAGCGCACCCTCATAGCCCTGTGCGGCCCGCTCGGCTCTCGCCTTCTCTCTTGCGGTCTCAAAAGTAAGCTCAGCTTTTTCCTCTGGGCTTAAATTTTGTTTTGAAGCAAGGATGGCTTTTCTTGCTGCCCAAACGGCTGCTTCGTTTTGATCCTCGATTTTTCTAAATTTGATAGCTTTATCAGATATATCGTTGCTCCATATATCGTCTTGATCCATAGTAATGTCGAAATTTCCTAAAAATTGCCCAGGACCAAACATTGCTTTGCCAAGGTCTAAGATACCCCAGCCCCAGACTTTGCTTGGTACGCCGAGCCCGTCACTGCCCCAGCGCTCCAAGGGTTGCCCTTCGTGACCTGCCCTAAGCGTCGTTTGTCTTGCGGTAGTAAGCATCGTATCGCGGACCTGTGCCGCATTCATATATGGGTAGCGCTGAAATATGACACCTAACGCACCGCTTACGTGTGGAGCCGCCATAGAGGTACCACCCCAGCTAGCGTATGAAGCCTTTTTAGTTTTTAGATTTACGGTGGAGGAGTAAATATCTGCAGCGGGTGCGGCGATCGTCCACCATTTGGAATTTCCTGCGAGATTAAATCTCTGTGCATCACTTACTTCGCCGTTTGCGTTACTGCCGTTAGGATAGCCCCAAGTACCATTTTGTCCCGTGACATTTACCCAGTATTTTTCTGCATCAGGCCTAAAATACGGCAGGGCTGCACGAGTAAAAGACTCCGCCATAAGGCTTCTATTTCCCGCCGTAAAAACCTGAATGACCTGCCTTTCGACCGCTACTTCGTATGCAGCGTCTATGAAGCTTTTCTCGCCTTTAGTAACAAACTGATAGTAAGCTTTTTTGGCTGCGTTTAAGTCTTTTAGATACATATGATCTTTAGCGTTGTTAGTTTCAGTAACACTGATAGTATCTCTGATGTTCGTATTGTATTCGTTTATATGCCTTAAGCCGGAGGATGGTTTATAGCCCGTAGCGCCCGAGTAGGCGGAATTTACCTTTCTATTTGACCCCCAACTATTGTTGATTACCCTAACGCCTGCATCGGCAAGCGCGTTGTAACCTTTTAGAAAAAAATTGTAATCCTGATTCGGTCCGTAAGTCATACCATCGTTGCCGCCTGTATTTGCGGAGTATAAATTCGACTTATACGCTACGCCGTGCATTCCGTTACCGTCCCTGCTTGCAGCCATAGTACCACTCACATGCGTGCCGTGGCTATCATTTACGCCTGCTTGCCACGAGCCATCGATGTCGAATTTTTCACCCTTTTTAAACTCACCCTTATTTGTCTCGTCGTATTCACTGCTTGAACCTGCCTTAAAGGGTGAATTGCCATATTTAGTATCGGGATATCTCATTCCGTCTTTATCGTATACGCCACTGCTTTTTACAATATTTATCCTTCCGCCTCCAAATTCTGGGTGGCTAAGCAGTACGCCCGAGTCCATAACGCCGATTTTTACGCCACTACCGTCAAAGCCTAGCGCATAAGCCGTAGAAGCATTCATTGAGGTTAAACCCCAATCTTTTTTATATTCGTCACTCTCCCAACTACTCGTATTACCGAGCATTCCCGTTTCGGTATAGGCGCCTAGACAAGTACCCGACAGCAGCAAACATGCCGCTATGGATAGCGTAGGTAGGTTTAAGCGCTCTTTGCAGTGCAAATTTGTAAATTTCGATGTTAGATCGTAATTCATAGATATCCTTTCGTAAAAAATTTATTTAATTATACATTGCTTAAAATTAAATATTAATTATTATAAATAAGAAATTTCAATTACAAATTTTAGATAATACCAGAAGGAATGAGCTTGCGTAAGTTAAACTTTTTATATATTACGGCATATAAAACAAATGCTCAACAAATAAATTTATATCAATACGGGCGCCGAAATTTTAAGCTATAATGGCGCTAAATTCCACATCAAAGGAGCAAAAATGAGCGAAATTTTAGATCAGACGCTGGAGTGCGCGAAAGAAATTTTAGGCGCCCAGGCGCTGGATCTTAAGATCCAGCGCGCGGTCGTGGGGCTGTTTTTTAGCGGCGTGAAGCTGCAAGGAGGCGCGTGCGGGCTTAGCTATACGCCGCTAAAGTCCCTATCGGGCGCCGTTTGCTGCCCCTCGCAAGCAAGCGCGATGCCCGATTCGGGCAATATCGCAGGCAAGAGCGTGCGCTATCTGCTGCGCGATCTGGGCTCCGCCGCGCCGCTTAAAAAGACGCTCGCGCTCGCCGCGCTAAATGCGCTTGGAAGGGCGTGTTTCGATAAAATCCGCGCGGATTACGACGTGAAATTCGGCGCCGATCCCTTTGAGCAGCTGCAGATCGAGCGCGGCAGCTTTAGCGTCGTCGTGGGCGCGCTGGTGCCCTACATCAAGACGCTGATGAAAAATGGCGCGGATTTTAAAATTTTAGAGCTTGATAAAAGCACGCTCAAGCAGGCCGAGCTACCGTTTTACCTGCCCGCAAGCGAGGCCGCAAGCGTCGTGCCGCGCGCCGACAATGTGATAATCACGGCTACGACGCTCATCAACGACACGCTGCAGGGACTTTTGCGACTGAAAAAAAGCGGCGCCAAGCTCGTGCTCGTGGGGCCCACCACGCCGCTACTGCCGCAGGCGCTGTTTGAGCGCGGCGTGGACTTTGCGGGCGGCACGCTCGTGCGGGATGCCGACGCGGTACTCGATATCATCGCGCAGGCAGGCTCTGGGTATCATTTTTTGGGTAAATTTGCCGATAAAATCACGATTTGCAAGGGTTAGGGCGCGGATTGAAATTTTGAAATTCTGCGCGCAAGCGGCTTTGCCGCGAATTTTTATAGATCTACGCGAACGTTTTAAGAAGTCTTTTTTAAAAAACGATGTAAAATGTCCGCTTTAGAAATGAGAGGAGCTATAGATGAATAGCAAAAGACGAAATGCGATGAAATTTAGCTTGGCGTGCGCAGCTTCGCTACTTTGCGTCGGTACCGCCTCGTTTGGGGCGAGCTTAAATTCGAAGGAGAAAAATATGCAAAAGTGCGTCTATATCGTGCACGGCTACGACGCTTCGCCTAAAAGCCATTGGTTTGCCTGGCTCAAAGGCGAGATCGAAAAATCGGGCGCGAGGGCGGAAATTTTAGCGATGCCCACGCCTGCGCACCCAAGGCTTGATGAGTGGCTGAAGACATTGCGAGAAAGCATAAAATTTGAAGGCGAAGTCTATCTGGTCGGACACAGCCTCGGCTGCCCTACGATCTTAAATTTCTTACAAAGCAGTGCCGCAAGCGGCGCAGTAGAGGGGATCGTGCTAGTCTCGGGGCTTGCAAAGCCGCTTAGCGATCCGCAATTTAAAATTTTAGACGAGTTTATGGATAAGGGCTTTGATTTTGGGCGCATAAAAGCCGCCGCAAAACAGCGTGCGGTGGTTGCTGCGAAGGACGATTATATCGTGCCGTTTAGCTTTAGCCGCGAGCTAGCGGGGCAGATGGACGCTAAGTTTTACGAAGTGGAGAAGGGCGGGCATTTTTTAGACAGGGATGGCTTTACCAAGTTTGATCTAGTCTATGAAATTTTAGAAAAAATGATGAAGCTAAAGGGCTAGATTTGGGGCAAACGCGCCCGCCCATTTGGTTTTTGCTTTCGCATTTGCCGCTCACGCTTTTCTATGCTAAAGCTCGGATTTGCTTTGTAGCTAAGATAAGGGTCTAGTCTTTAGCTCAAAGTTCGCTGCCCGCATAAATAAATAGATAAGCCCGCGGCGTAATCGTCGTTTGCGAGGCAAAGTTCTGCGCCGTTTTAAAATTTTGTAAACGCCGCAGCGGCAATAGGCGCGTATCGTGCGAGTGCTAAAGCGCAGTGTGTATGGTGGCTAGTAAGAATTTCATCCGTTTGCAAAATTTTGTCCGCGGCGAAATTTCATACTCGGCTCGCGCGGGCTAAATCCGTGCTCAAGCCCGCGCCGCGTAGAAGATAAAATTTAGAGCCCGCGGCGGAGCTTTTGCGACGATGAAATTTTAAAATTTTAAAGCAAGCGGGATGATGAAATTTCAAATCTCGCTTGGCCCGCGCGGGCTAAATCCGTGCCTAAGCCCGTGCTGCGCGAGAGATAAAATTTAGTGGGCGCGAAAGGCGCATAGGCTTAGCTTTTCTTTTCGTTAAACATATACGAGGTCACGAAAACGATCAGACAAACGGGCGCAAACGCAAACGCAAACGCCGCGCTCCAGCCGGCGGCACGCTCGCCCCAAAAATACCCCGCCACGAGGCATGCCAAAAACCCACCGTAAAAAGCGCCGAGCGATAAATTTTCTACCGCAAAAAGCAGTAAACTGAGATTTGGATTTTTAACAAAAAGCTTGCTTAGCTTAAAGTTTTTATACCTTTTGAACAAATACCAAAGCAGCGCACAAGCCAAAATCGCAAATATTGCGACAAAAACGGCAATCCTTAGCGCACCCTCAAAAGGCAAAACCGCCAAAATCAAAGACGTCACCCACCAATCAAGCAAGAAAACCATCGGCACCGCCAGCAAATACCTCGCCGCCCTGTGAAATTTATACCTTTGCTCCGCGTCCATCGGTCTTAAGTCCCATAAATTTTTTAATGAAATTCATCTTAGAGAATTTAGCGCCTCTCTATATCCCTACCGCCCAAATAATATTCTTCCAGCGGATAATTTAAATTCCCGCAGTTATCAAATTTAAAACCTTTTCCGATACCAAATACGGCATTTTTTCTCTCTTTATAGTATTGCTTCACGATAATAAAATTTTCTCTCGTATCGTACAGATACTCCGAATGGTTAAATTGCATATAATTGCCGTTAAATATAGCAAATTT
>NZ_CALIJF010000404.1 GCF_938018035.1 uncultured Campylobacter sp.
AAAAGCAACACGAAATCAGCCGTCCTAAACGGACAAGACCTATTTACCAGGATAATAATTCAGCGAATCAACGGCCTTAAACCGAGAACTAGGCTAATAAATCAAATTTAGGGAGCAAATTTATTAAAATCATGAAGAAGTCAAAGAAAACAGAACTATTTAATAGCCCTGCCAAGCGATTTATATGGGTATTTTTAGCCATAAATTTGCTAGGGTTCGGCACGAACGCCGTTTTATATTTTTTAAAACTACCCAACAGGGTAGAAACGATACTAAACTCGGACGCATTCTTTATAGCGCTAGCCGCAATCTGCTACATCGCATTTAACGCAATGCTTTATTTAATCATAAAAATGCACTTCTTACTATCGACCAGGAAAGAGTAAAAATTTATAAAACTTTATTGCTATTTTTATGTAATTTTATCTAAAATATATCTTTTATTTTTGATATTTTTTCATAAGATAGTATTTTAACAATATATATTTTATTATTTATTAAGTTTAAGGCGATATAATCATTTTAAATTTTTACGCAAAGGAAAAGTTATGATCGTATCGATTTGTAACGAGAAAGGCGGCAGCGGAAAAAGCACGCTTGCCACGAATATAGCCATAAATCAAGGCATAGTAAAAGGCGAACCGCTTTTGCTATTAGATACCGACCCGCAAAAGTCGATTGCTACGTTTCTAAATATAAGAAACGAAGAAGGGCATCCGAAAGCATTTGATTTCGCCTACAAATACGGCGAAAATTTAAAAGAATTTTTGCAAAGCATAGATCGCAGCAAAGACATAGTCATAGACACCGGCGGCCGGGATAGCAGAGAAATGCGAATAGCCATCGCACTTAGCGATATCTTAATAATTCCGACCATTCCAAGCCAGTTTGACGTAAGCGTCCTAGATAAAATGGTCAATATCGTAAAAATGGCCAAAGAGCAAAACGAAAAACTGCAAGCATATATCGTGATCAACCGAGCCTCGACCAACCCGTTTTTATACAAGAAGATAGAAAGCCTAAAAGCATTTATCGAAGAGCTCCAAGAAGATTACATAAGGCTAGCGAGCACGATCATATTCGAGCGCGAGCGCTACAAAATAGCCACGCAACTAGGCTACGGAGTGGTCGAGATGAACGACGGCAACAAGGCGGAGCAAGAAATCAAGAATTTATGTAAAGAGATATTTTAAAGGGGTAAAAATGAGAGAGATTGGATTTAGAGTTTGGGATAAAGAAAATCAAAGTTAAAAAAGGGGATAAAAAATGATAGACAAGGAAACAATAATAGCCGGAAGAATAAGAACTCAAAAACCGGAACTCGAATTTAAAGCCAGCGGTCGCGTTATAACGCCGCCCAAAAAAGTTTCCGATTGGGTCGGTTGTCTTGTAAGAAGCAAATTTGAGACGTCCACTCAGCTTGCCACTTTTAAGCCGGGTACGATTTTCGTCGTAAAAAGTAGCGGTTTAACAAAAACGCTTGAAACATTGCCGTGCGAGCGCTGCGGTATTCGCGCCACCATGAGGGTCGTAGAGAGCGCCGATGCATTTATGAGGCAGTTTGAATTTTTAGATAAAGACGGCGACTGATAGTAGACGAGATAAGAAAACAAATATCGTAAGGCGATAAATTTATAATTTTTATCGCTTTTTTAGTATAAATTTAGGAAATTTATTATTTTTAGTTTTGCGAAAAATTAAAAATAATGCTATTTTAATTTTTAATATTTTATTTTTTATTAATATTAAGAGATTAGAATTTTAAAAAATAAAAGGGAAGAAAATGGACTTTAAAAGAGCAAGCAACTCTACGGACAAGCTAGAGGAATTTATAGCTGGGGCGGACACGCAAAAAGAAGCGCCGGCAAAAAAGAGCAAAGTGGCGATAGGGACGAAATTCTCAAAGGAACTGGCCGTAAAAATACGAAAAAAATATCCGACGTATACGCTGGCCAAATTTATAGAGCTCGCCCTAACGACGCCGATACCGCATATAAAAGACGATGTGCTGATAACAATTTATGATCAGGCCAAATGGTTCAACACCAGCATGAGCGAGTTTGTGCGGTTCAAAATGGGGCTTATCGAGGCGCCGCAGCCAAACGATCCAAAGGACGTGCAGCATATAAAAAATTATATCGTATTCGTAAATGATTCCAAGAAAGAGAAAATAAGGCAGATCGCAGAGAGCCTAGAAGTAAGCATCCTGACGTATTCAGACGTTAAAATTTTAGCCACATACGAGCTAAAGGATATTTTTACCTTTGACGAACTGATGCAGTTTAAAGCCGAAGCGAACAACTACGACCTAGATACGGACGAATACATCGCTATGAGAATAAGAGGATAGCGCAGAACCCGGCAATTTATTTGTACCGGGAATGCGTTGTTTTAAGATAATTTTAAGTCCCTAGAAGCCCTGTAAGCGACGATGAGGATCAAAGCGATAGGGTATGCACCCAAAGCGACAAGAGGCGCAGTTTTAAGCCCCTATTCTTTCCGTTTTTTCATTCAAAATAAATTTGAATGAGTAGCCGACCACCGCTTTTTTATTGCCGTCAGCTATTCTTTTCTCAAAAAGAAGTTTTTTGAAATAGCTTTCATTTAATTCGTTTATAGACGGATTAATTACAAAGCGATCCAAATCGGAAGCGTTATATTTGGCCGGCGCGCTCATAAATCTTTCAAAGTCGTCTCTATTAAAATTTACACACTTAAAGCCGTCTTTATCGGCTTTTACGTTTTTGTATTGATGCAGGAGTCGATATAAAGTCTTGGCAAATTTACCCTTAATCGCAACAAAGTCGTTTAAATCTATTTTCATAAATTTAAGGGTACTGAATAAAATCTCAAGAGCAACCGGGTTTAATCTAAAACTTAATGATTGCTTATTTCTAAAAATCCGAATATCCGTAAAAAATACGCCTACGGTAGTTATTTCATCATCTTCGGTAATTTCGACGCTCCTATAGATGGCAGCGCCGTCTTGCCCTAGAACTTTGGCTCTAAAATTCTTTACTTCATCGTTAAATCTGGTTTTATTCAGGCCGGACGGCATAAATCTACAAATTTCAGAGTAAGGCATTTCAATAAATTTGGCATTTTCAACATAGCCCATCTGCTTTGCATACCAGCAGATCGTAAAGAAAATATCATAATCCCTAGCCGTGAAATTAACCGGGAACAACACAGAGTTCATTTTGTTTCGAAAGACAAGCGTGCCGCTCTTTTCGGCTTTAACAACTCTACTGGCTTTTAACACGAAATCACCTTCCTCAAAATAGAAAGAAATTTCACTCATGTCTATACCTCGCAGTTTAAAGATTTAACTGCTATAATAGAGTAAATTTAATGTGTTGCGACTTAAATTTTAAAATTTTATCAGAGATTTTTTTATACAATTACGGCTGAAATTCGGCCCAAAAAAGGAGAGGGAATGTATAAGCTAAAGCATCTTCTTAGCGCGCAGGATCTGAGCCGCGAGGACATCTACGACTTCATTGATCTGGCTCGTGAGTTTAAATCGCTGAACCGCAGCGATATCAAAAAATCTGACTCGCTTCGTGGCAAGACGGTCATCAATGCGTTTTTCGAAAACTCCACCCGCACCCGCACGAGCTTTGAGATCGCAGCCAAGCGCCTGGGCGCGGACAGCGTAAATTTCACGGCTGCGGACAGCAGCACGAAAAAGGGCGAGACGCTGATCGACACTATCAGAAATATGCAGGCGATGCGCACGGATATCTTCGTGCTGCGCCACAGCTGCTCGGGCGCGGCGAAATTCGTCGCGGCCAACTGCGACGCATCGATCGTAAATGCGGGCGACGGGCTGAACGAGCACCCGAGCCAGGCGCTACTGGATCTTTTTACGATCAGCGAGCACAAGGGCAGGATCGAGAATTTAAACGTCGCGATCATCGGCGATATATTTCGCTCGCGCGTGGCTAGAAGCGACATCTGGGCGATGCGAAAGCTCGGCATAAACGTGCGGCTCTTCGGCCCTCCGATGATGCTGCGCGACTGCGACGCGTTCGGCTGCCCGATATGCAAAAGCGTAGAGGAGGCGATCGAGGGCGCCGACGTCATCATTATGCTTAGAATCCAGCTTGAGCGGCAAGACGGCGAGCCGAGCTTTCCGAGCGTGCGCGAATACTCGAAATTTTTCGGACTTACCGCCAAGCGAATGCAAGCTGCGAAAGAGGGCGTCATGATAATGCACCCGGGCCCGATCAATCGCGGCGTGGAGATCAACTCCGACGTAGCCGACGATCCGCGCTATAGCTGCGTATTAGATCAGGTAGAAAACGGCGAGGCGATGCGAATGGCGATACTTCATACGATAAATTTAAACAGGAGCGCACGATGAAAATTTTGATAAAAAACGGCACGATCGTTAATCATAACGGCAGCGAGGAAGCAAACGTCCTAATCGAAGGCGATAAAATTTCAATGATCACGCGCGAGTGCCCCGCCGTAGACCGCGTCATAGACGCTGCGGGCAAGCTCGTGATGCCCGGCCTCATCGATATGCACGTGCATTTTAGAGACCCGGGGCTCGAATACAAAGACGACGTCATCAGCGGCAGCGAAACCGCGGTCGCAGGCGGCGTGACGACCTGCCTCCCGATGGCGAATACCAAGCCCGTGAACGATAACTCAAGCATCACGCGCGCGATGATCGCTAAGGCCAAACAGCGCGGGCTTATCGATCTGCTGCCCATAGGCGCGATCTCGCAGGACTGCAAGGGCGCAAAGATCGTCGAGATGGGCGATATGCTCGAGGCGGGTTGCGTGGCCTTCAGCGACGACGGACTGCCCGTGACCGACAGCTCCGTGATGCGACAGGCGCTCGAATACTCCGCTCACTTCGGCTCATTCGTGATAAATCACAGCGAGGATTGCTCGCTTTGCCACGGCGGCGTGATGAACGAGGGCAAGATAAGCGCGATCCTCGGTCTAAAGGGGATGGCGAGCGAAAAAGAGGAGATCATGATCGCGCGCGATCTGCTGCTTGCCAAAAAGACGGGCGGGCACATCCACATCGCGCACGTAAGCTCGACGTGGTCGCTAAAGCTCATAAAGCAGGCTAAGCGCGAGGGTATCCGCGTCACCTGCGAGGCTACGCCGCATCATTTTACCTTCGACGAGCGCGAGCTGATGGGATACGATACGAATTTTAAAATGTCGCCGCCGCTTCGCACCCAAAGCGACGTGCAGGCGATCAGAGAGGCGCTTAAAAGCGGTCTAATCGACGCCATCGTGACCGATCACGCGCCGCACAACACCGACGATAAATTCGTCGAATTCGACCACGCGCCGTTTGGAATTTTGGGGCTTCAAACCCTCGTGCCGCTTACGCTGCGGCTCGTAAACGAGGGCGTCATCGGCCTTGAAGACATGGTGCGGCTGTGCTCGTTTAACCCGGCTAAAATTCTAAATTTAAAAGACAAGGGCGAGATTAAAGAGGGCTTTTTGGCCGACGTCGCGATCATTGATCCGCAGATTTCCTACGTTTACGACGAGGCGCTAAATAAGTCCAAATCGCGCAATTCGCCGCTTTTCGGCAAGCAGCTTACGGGCGCCGCGGTATGCACGATCAAAAGCGGCCGCGTGGTCTATGAGTTTCCAAACGTCGTAGCGTAGGGCACTCGCGGCGTAGGACTTGTGATCGGCGGCTTGCGGATGAGCGGCATTTGTAGCATAAACGGAGCGATTGCCTCATTTTAAATTTAGTTAATTTGGGCGCAACGGCTTGCTTTTAAAATTTCATAGCGCGAGCTTGCTTGGGATAGGCGCGATCCTCGATCCCGCAGTGCGACCACCCTGGTTAAATTTAGTGACAGCTTACTTTTAAAATTTCATAGCGCGAGCGCGGTTAGATTTTTTTAAAGCGGTTTGTCGTTTTTAAAGTGCGCGTAAATTTAACGCACATCGCCTTGCTCGTGTCGCTCGTAGATTTCGGCTTTGGAATTTTATCCGTGCCCGTGTGCGAGCTGCTCTAAATTTATAGCGGCACCTTTTTCGATGCGGCGGCTGCTTTTAAATTTATGTTTGCGGCGGTTGAGAATTCTATCTTTGCGCAGATTTGTTTTTGCTTCACGCGCAAATTTTATCGTGATTAAATTTGTCGCTAAGGCGCAAAATTTTAAAATTTTGCCGCCGCTAGCTTTTGGCGCGGAGCATAAATAATCCGCCGCATGAACGGGAGCGATCTAAATTTAAAGGATATCTATGAACGGCGAAATATATCTCTCGTGCGCGCTGTGCGTCGCGCTAAAATCAGCTCTGCGCGGCAATCCTAAGCCGCTGCCGCAAGATCAAAAATATATAAAATTTTTAAATTTTGAGTTTGCAAAGGAGCATTTCCGCACCGCAGAGGGCGCAAGCCGCGCAGCGCATGGCAGCGTAAACGACGCAAGTAAAGCTACGGAGCAAAAAGATGCGTACGGTGCAGTGCAGAGCAGTGCGATGGACAAAACTGCCGAGAGCGATGAGGTAGCGGAGCAAAAGCGCACGAACAGAAAAGAAGCGGCAAATGAAAAAGCGGCGAGAAAAAAAGGCGCCGACGAAAGCACGGACTTGCCACTTTTGCAAAAAGCGCGCAAATTTTTTACCGAGCAAGTCGCGCAAAAAGAGTGCGAGGACGAGCCGATCTCCGCACGGCAGCGTTGGATAGAGCAATGCCTAAAGCTCGGTCTGAAGGACACTGGGCTTAGTAGTCCAACTTTTGCAAAAGATAGAGTGCTTTTGGGTTTTTCGGGTATGAACGTAAACGGCATCGTTTGCTGCTTTGAGGACTTTGACGGCGTTTTTACGCCTGATTGGAAATACGATCGCGATAAAAAGGCTTGGCGCGTGAAATACGTCGAGCGCCTTTGGCGCGGGATGCCGCGGGATGCGCTAAACGCGCGCGATAACAGCGCAGAATTCGAGAATGTTTTAGTGCAAATCAGGGATTTTGCGAGCAAGATAGGCTGCGAAAACTTCGCGCAGACGTTTGATAATGCGCTTAAGACGCTGCGGGGCGAAGTCGCTGTGGGCGAGTATTACGCCGTTTCGTTTGCAGCGCTGCCGCAGCCGAGCTTGAGGGCGTTTGCCGCGGCGGGGATCGCCGATGTATTCGGTGCGATGGGCTCTTGGGACGATGAGCCGCCGTCTATGGCGCAAGAAATGGGGCTCGGGGGTGAATACGACCGCCTCTCGGACGAGCTCTTGGCGCAGAAAAACTTAGCGATTTTGTTTGCGATAAACGGCTGGTAGGGCTTTGGTACAAGAGCTAGAAAGCACGCTAAGCCTCTATCGTCGCGGGCCTATCAAACGCCGTTACGCTCGGCAGTTCGCCTTTAAATTTCTCGATCTGCACCATGCTCGTGTGCGCGGTGTTGCTTTGCGAGAGCTGCGAGCTCGGTACGTCTTTGGTCAGCACGTTTATGTTGCCGTGCTTGCATAGGCTGCGCTCGCCCCAGACGGCGGGATCGTACCATGCGCCCTCGCTCACGATCACGACGTTATCTTGCGCGGTATCGCTTACCAGCGCGCCGCAGAGGATCTCGCCTCGGTCGTTGTATATCCTCACTACGTCGCCCGTTTTGATGCCGCGCGCCTTTGCCGTGGCGGGGCTAATTAGCGCTGGTTCGCGGCCCGCGATCTCGGCGTAGTTGCGGATGAGCGAGTTGTTTAGCTGCGAGTGGAGTCTAAATTTAGAGTGCGCGCCGCTGATGGCGATAGGATACTTGCTCACGTCGCCGCCCAGCCACTCAAAGGGCTCCATCCACGTCGCGTGCGGCGGGCAGTCGGGATATCCTAGCTTTTCGATCGCTTCGGAGTAGAGCTCGATCTTGCCCGACGGGGTTTTTAGCGCGTTTTTCTCGGGATCGGCGCGGAAGTCCGCATAGTTTGTGAAGTACCGCTTTTTCTCGTCTACTTGATCAAATTTAATGTAGCCCTTTTGCCAAAACTCCTCAAATTTAGGCATCGCTATGCCCATGCCTTCAGCCTTTTGAACTGCATCGGCGTAGATTTCCTTCACCCACTCAAGCTCCGTTTTACCCTCGCTAAAGGCCTGCTCGTACTCCTCGCCCCACTGCGCGCAGATGAGCCGCGCGATCTCAAAGTCGCTCTTGCTCTCGCCCGCAGGCTTTACTAGCGGCTTAATCGCAAAAAGGTATTCGCTAGTCGAGTTTGCAAACTCGATATCCGTGCGCTCGCACTCAAGCGCCGCCGGTAGAACGATGTCGCTGAGTCTTGCCGTACTCGTCCAAAAGGGCTCTGTGGTGATGATCGCTTCAATCTTTTTCATCGCTGCGACCGCGCGGTTGGTGTCCGGGTGGCGGGTGAAGGTCGAGCCGTTGGCGTTAAACATCACGCGGATGTGCGGCATGACGTATTTTTTGCCATTGCGCTCGATTTCTTTGCCCGACTCCATGATCGCGTCTATGAGCCTGCTGTTTGGTATCTCGTGGTATTTGGCTTTGGCTAGCTTGCCCTGCGGGGCGATGTATTTTTCGTTTACCGCCGGGTTAAAAGCCTGAAGCTTAGGTGCAACAAAGCTGATATCGGCGTTTTTATGCATCTGATCGTTCATCACGTAGCCGCGCCCGGTCTTGCCGATGTCGCCTAGCATCGCCGCTAGCGTGATCAGCGCCCAGTATGCCATCTCGCCGTGGTGCTGGCGCTGGATAGAGTAGCCCGTGACGATGAGCGTGTCTTTTTTAGCCAGCGTACCCGCTAGCTCTTTTAGCTCTTTTTCGCTCACGCCGCAAATTTTACTCGCCCATTTTAGATCCTTTTTCACGCCGTCTTTCGCGCCGGTGAAATACTCTTTAAATTTATCAAACCCGACCGTGTAGCGCTCTATAAATTCCTTGTCGTAAAGCCCGTTTTCGTAGAGATATTCGCAAAGTCCGATCAGCATCGCCGTATCGGTGCAAGGGCGTACGGCAAGATAATCCGCGCCGAAATACTCCGCCGTTTCGTTGCGATAAACGTCAATGCTGTAAATTTTCATCTCGCCTTTTTTAAATTTATCCTTCATAATCTCGTAGTAGGCGTAGGAGTTGTGCATCGGCACTCCGATAGCGATCTTGTTTGAGACGACGGGATTCGTACCCCAAAATACGATCGTTTTGGCCTCCTTTACCACGCCCTCCCAGCGCGTAGGATTATGCGTCGGATCGATAGAGCCCGTCACGTGAGGCAAAAACGCCGTCGCCGCGCCGTATGAGTAGCCGCCAAGCTCGCTCACGTAGCCTCCTAGCGCGTTTAGCATGCGCTTTGCAGTGCGCTGCGAGTGGCCGACCTTGCCTAGGCTACCCCACTGATAAAGCTGCCCGTAAATGGCCTCCGAGCCGTATTTATCGAAGTTTTCTTTTAAAATTTTGGCGCTTAGCTTTATCGCCTCGTCCCAGCTAACGCGCACAAAGGGCTCTTTGCCGCGAAGCTCTGGCTTTGGATCTGCGGGATTTGCGAGGAAGCTTTTGCGCACGTAGGGGTATTTCACGCGCGTTTCGTTTTGGATATGATCGCTTAGGGCGTTGTTTAGCACCGTAGGCATCGCATCGCCCTCAAACGGCTCGGTGCCCACGACCCTGCCGCCGATGGTTTGCACGTAAAAAGCGCCAAATTTATTCGCGCAAAGCCCCATCTGCTCGTCAAATATCGCCTGCGCCGCCGCGTTAAATTGCTTCGCCTGCGCCGAAGCCGCAGCTAGCGCGCCTAGTTTTAGAAAATCTCGTCTTTTCATGGTTGTCTCCGTTAAATTTAAATTTGATGGTTGATTTGGTTTAAATTTAGCGGGATTTATGGAGTTGAACTTTGCATCGTTTGCCTTTAAACGTATTACGCGACCTCGCGTCTTGGCGGCTATTTTACGAAATTTAGGCTTAATTTGCCATTTATCTATGGCGTCGCGGCGAAATTAAATTTTTATACGCAGTTGCTGCTAAAATAGCTTATCTATCAGCGCGTATCCCCACAGCGCGGCGTTGAGAAATAGGCTCATCATCACGGCGGTGCTTGCGGTGTCTTTGGCGCCCTTGGCTAGCGGGTGGATTTCGCTCGTGGCAAGATCGACCGCACGCTCGACGGCGGAGTTTATGCACTCGGTTGTGAGCGTAAAGACCGCGCCGAAGATCAAAAATAGATTTAGCACCGCGCCGAAATTCCAAAAAAATAGCGACAGCAGAAGCGGCACGAACACGCAAAGCTCGAGTCTAAAGCTACGCTCGCTGCGCAGCATCTCGGCAAGACCCGCCATCGCGTAGCCCCAGTTGGCAAAAAATCGGTATTTGGGCTGATTGCGCATAATTTTCCTTTAAATTTAGTCAAAATTTCGTATAATCATACCAAAATTTTTGCGCCAAAGGCTAAATTTGAAACTGATTAGTTGGAACGTAAACGGGCTGCGCGCAGTGCTCGGCAAAGACGGCTTTGCGTGGCTTGCGGAGCAAAACCCCGATTTTTTGGGCTTGCAAGAGATCAAGGTGAGCGAAAAGGACGCTCCGAAAGGGCTTTATGAGCTCGGATTTTCTCAGATCGATCTAAATTCGGCCGCTCGCGCGGGATATTCGGGCGTTGCGAGCCTAGCAAAATTTAAAAGTGAGACGAGCAAAGCGCTGTTTTTCCCAGACGACGAGGGGCGCGTATTGCAGCACCGCTTCGGCGATGTCGTGCTTTTTAATATCTACTTTCCCAACGGCCAAAAGGACGAGGCGCGGCTAGCCTACAAGATGGAATTTTACGCGAAATTTCTAGCCTACGCGCGCAGCCTCGCGGAGCAGGGGCTCGGGGTGATATTTTGCGGCGACGTGAATACCGCGCACCGCGAGATCGATCTTGCAAACCCCAAAGCAAACTCCAAAACCTCGGGCTTTTTGCCGATCGAGCGGGCGTGGCTCGATGAGGTGGAGGCGGCGGGCTTCGTCGATACCTTCCGTGCCGTGCGCGGCGAGCTGCGGGACGCCTACTCGTGGTGGAGCTACCGCTTTAACGCGCGCGCAAAAAACGTAGGCTGGCGGATCGATTATTTTTTCATCTCGGCAAATTTGCGCTCGCGGCTAAAGGACGCTTTCATCCTAAGCGACGTGATGGGCAGCGACCACTGCCCCGTGGGCATCGAGATCGAAATTTAGCCGGGGCAAATTTCGCGCCGCGAGCTTTGATCTTGCACGGCTCGCGGGCAAGGTGCGCATAGCTTTGCAAGCTAATGCGCGGATTTAAAGAGGCGGTACGTAAACGCTGCGCGATAAAATTTTAAATTTAAGGAGAGAAAATGTTGAGCGATATCGAAATAGCAAATGCGGCGAAGCCGGATAAAATTTCAAACGTTGCGAAAAATTTGGGGCTTGGCGAGGATGAGATCGAGCTGTACGGCCACTACAAAGCCAAGCTAAACATCAAGCCGCGATCGCGCGCTTCGAAGCTTATTTTGGTCACGGCGACCAATCCGACGCCGTTTGGCGAGGGCAAGACGACGACCTCCATAGGCCTAGCCGACGCGCTAAAACGCCTGGGCAAAAGCGTCTGCCTTGCGCTGCGCGAGCCGTCGCTGGGGCCGGTTTTCGGTATCAAAGGCGGGGCCGCGGGCGGCGGATATTCGCAACTGGTGCCGATGGATGATCTAAATTTGCATTTTAACGGCGATTTTCACGCGATCACCTCCGCAAACAACCTCATTTCGGCGGTCATCGATAACTCGCTGTATCAAGAAAACCCGCTAAAGATCGAAAAAATTCTATGGAAGCGCTGCATGGATATGAACGATCGCGCGTTGCGCCACATCACCGTAGGACAGGGTGGGCGCACCGACGGAGTACAGCGCGAGGACGGCTTTAATATCACTGCAGCTAGCGAGATAATGGCGGTTCTGTGCCTCTCAAACGATCTTGCCGAGCTTAAGGAAAACATCGCAAACATCATGGTCGCCTACGATACGCAGGGAGAGCCGATATATGTGCGCGATCTGGGCTGCGCGGATGCCGTGGCGATCCTGCTAAAAGACGCGATGAAGCCAAATCTCATCCAAAGCCTAGAGCACACGCCCGCGCTCGTGCACGGAGGACCCTTTGCAAATATCGCGCACGGCTGCAACTCCATAATGGCGAGCAAGCTTGCGCTCTCGCTTGCCGATTACGCCGTGACGGAGGCGGGCTTCGGAAGCGAGCTCGGGGCTGAAAAATTTATCGACATCAAGTGTCGCCGCGCGGGTATCGCTCCGGATGCCGCGGTGCTGGTTAGCACGATCCGTTCGCTTAAATACAACGGCGGCGCGGATAAAGAAAGTATCGCGAGCCCTGATCTTGCCGCGCTTCAAAAAGGCATCGTAAATTTAGGCGGACATATTGAAATTTTACAAAACTTCGGGCTAAATCCGGTCGTGGCGCTTAATCGCTTCAGCTTCGATAGCGACGAGGAGATCGCTTTCGTACGCGATTACTGCAAGCAGCGCGGCGTGCAGATGGCGATTTGCGAAAATTTCGTCAAAGGAGGCGAAGGCGCGCTTGAGCTAGCCCGTCTCGTCATAGATGAATGCGAGCGCGCTAAGGAGCTGAAATTCGCCTACGAGCTTAGCGACGATACGGCGAGCAAGATCGAAAAGATCGCCGTTAAAATTTACGGCGCGAGCGAGGTGGTTTTCGAGCCCGAAGCGCAAAAAGCGCTGCAGCACATCAAGGCCTTGGGACTTGAGCGGCTAAACG
>NZ_CALIJF010000405.1 GCF_938018035.1 uncultured Campylobacter sp.
TGCGGCGTCGAATTTAAAGAATTTTCATTTGAAAAATCCTGCGGCGATGGGTTTTGCGCGGCGGTGCGGATTTTGCTCGCGTCTAAATCTTGCGACGCAGGATTTAAGGAATCCTCCTCGGCTAAACTATGCGGCGTATTTTGCGAAATTTCGCCTAAAAGCGAGATGCAAAGTTTCGCCCCAAGCCCCAAGCGACGGCGCTGTAACGGCGGGATGTGCGCAAGAGCTGGCTTTTTCTTTAAAGCTTCGAGCGCTAAAATTTCCTCTTTTAAGCGGGCGTGAGTAGAAATTTTTAAATTTTCTACGGGGCTATTTTGTAAAGCCTCGCCCTCACGCGCGGCGAAATTTTTATAAAGCTCCGCCGCCTCTTCGGAGTTGCAATCAAAAGCGCACGAGGAGTTAAATTTGGCTGCAACCGCTTCTTGTTTTAATCTCTGCTCCGAGCCACGCTCGGTAGATTTTTCATCAAAACCTTCTGTAGCAAGGTCGCGCCCCGCTTTTTCGTTATTCTCGCAAGCCGTAAAATTTGCGGAATTGATGAAATTTTGCTCGCATTCCGAAATATCTGTAAAATCTTGCGTAGAATTTAACGCGAAATCATACGTAAAATTTTGACTTGCATCGCAAGCGAGATCGGAATCTCCGCCTAAATTTACTTCGGAAATTCCATCCAAGCAAGCGGCGAGTTTTTTATAAAGCTCCGCCGGCTCGCCCGAAATTATCGCGCTTGCGTACGCTACGCCGAAGCTTAGTTTATTTCGCAATATAGCCTCTTAGCGTGACGCCGTTCATTATCGAGCCTACGCCGCATTCAAACTCCTTGTCGCTCACGAAAACGTTTTTGTAATAGTAGCTCGTGATGTTTACGACCTTGTTGCCGCCCTCTTTTTTGGCTCGGTCTTGAAAGCTAAGCAGCGCCGATAAAAACGCACGGTTGCATGCGGCTTGATCGGTCTTGTTGACGCTGTTTGTTTTTTTGTTCGAGCTTAGCTGCTGCGTGATCTTTCTGCCTGCGGATTTGTTACCGAAGTAGAATTTTATGCTCGGATCAAGCTTAGCTTTGGCGTCTGGCTCTGCGAGTGCCGCTGCGATCGGGAAGCGCACGATATCGTTTTTGGCATAAGCCGAATTAGCGACAAAAAGCGTCGCAACTACGAAAAATAGAAATTTTTTCATTTTCTCTCCTTTAGTCGATAAATTTTTTAAAAATCAAAGAGGTGTTCACGCCGCCGAAAGCGAAGTTATTATTCATAACGTAATCCGTCTCTATCTCCTGCGGCTGTGTGAGATATCTAAGCGGCGCACACTGCGGATCGATAGCTCGTAAATTTAGATTCGGATAGAATAGCCCCTCGTCCATCATCATCACCGAGATGAAGCTTTCCAGCGCTCCGCACGCGCCTAAAGTATGACCTAAATAGCCCTTGTAAGAGCTCACGGGCGTCTGCGAGCCGAAAATTTCATGAGTCGCTATAGATTCTGCGACGTCGCCTTGTCTAGTCGCCGTAGCGTGGGCGTTTACGTGCCCGATGAGATCCGGCGAGATGGCGGCGTCTTTGAGCGCCAACTGCATCGCCGCGCGCATAGTCTCACTCTGTGGACGGGTGATATGCGTGCCGTCACAGGTCGTGCCGAAGCCCACTATTTCGGCGTAAATTTTAGCGCCGCGCGCAAGTGCGCTTTCGAGGCTTTCTAGCACGAACATAGCGCCGCCTTCGCCCAAAACCAGTCCATCGCGCGCTATATCAAACGGCGCGGGGCTGAGGGTAGGGGTGTCGTTTTTGCAGCTTGTCGCGTAGAGCTTATCAAATACGAATGCCTGGCTTGGGTGTAGTTCATCCGCGCCGCCTGCTAGCATCATATCCGCAAGGCCAAATTTTATCGCTTCGTAGGAGTAGCCGATCGCTTGAGACGCGCTCGTGCACGCAGAGCTCGTGGGGATGAGCCTACCTTTTAGTCCGTAGTAGATCGCGATATTTGCAGCGACGGTGTGAGGCATCATCTTGACGTAGGAGTTGGCGTTGAAGGTGCTATCCTTGCCATGCAAAATATCTATGACCTCGCCAGTAGCCTTTGCATCGCCGCTACAGCTACCCGCTGCGACGCCCATACGACCGTCTTTTATGCGCTCATCTTCTAAAAGCCCCGCATCAGCCAGAGCTTCGCCTGCGGCATCGACGCCAAGCATTGCTACCTTACCCATCGAGCGGGTATCTTTGCGGCTCCAGTGCGCAGGCGGCGCGTAGTTCTGTATCGGCGCGCCCAGCCTCGTATTTAGCTCCTCGCCGAAAATATCCCATTCGCTCATATAAACTACGGCGCTTTTTTGCTGCGCCAAATTTTGCTTTATGCTCGCCCAGTCCCGTCCGAATGCACAGACGTTGCCAAAACCCGTAATAACTACTCTATTTAACATAATCCACCGTCTATTTTAATAACCTCTTTTGTGATATATGCGGAATTTTCGCTTAGTAAAAACTCCACCAAATGCGCTACCTCGCTCGGCTCGCCGATGCGCCCTAGCGGAATCGCGCTTAAAATTTGCTCGCTAGCGACTTCGTTTATACCTTCGCTCATCGCTGTTTTGATGAGCCCGGGAGCCACGACGTTTACCGTGATCTTGCGGCTTGCAAGCTCTATCGCCAGGGATTTTGCCGCAGCGATTAGACCTCCTTTGCTAGCGGCGTAGTTGCTCTGGCCGCGGTTGCCGGCAATTCCGCTAACCGAGCTCATCACTACGATACGCCCGCCCTTTTTGGCGCGGATCATCGGCATTAGCGCGGGCTTTAGGACATTGTAAAACCCGCCTAAATTCGTATCTATCACGCTTTGCCAATCCTCGCGCTCGAACCATACGAAAGAGTTGTCTCGCGTAATGCCAGCGTTTAGCACGATGCCCCAGTATGCGCCGTTTGCCTCTATATCTGCTTCGATATGTTCCTGCGCCGCAGCGGTATCTGTGATGTCAAATTTTAAAATTTGAACTTCCGCCGCGCCCGCGTCCAAGCAGCGCTTCGCTACGTCTTTTAGCTTTGCTTCGTTGCGCCCGTTTAGCGCCAAGTCGTAGCCCTTTTGCGCTAAATTTAACGCGCACGCCTCGCCGATACCGCCGCTTGCTCCGGTAATTAAAATTCTCTTAGCCATTTATACTCTTTAGCATTTCATCGTTTGGGTTCATCACGCTAAGCGTGGCGCTTGCGATATGTTCGTCGCCGCAGCGGATCTCGCAGTCGAAGATATATAGTCCCTCGCCGTCGCTTACGCTCTGCCTCGCCGTCGTGATTACGCGCTCGTCCACCTTTAGGCTCGCGCGCGAAATATCGAGGTTTCGCACGCCCAGCAAAAACCCGAGCCTTGCCTCGCCGCCGTTTCGGTGACCCGAATAGGCGCCTATGCACTGCGCCATGATCTCCATATACGCGTAGCTGCCGAGCTTGCCGTTTTCGGTAAACGGCGAGTCCTCTTTAACGCTAAATGCACAGCTCGCATATCCGTCGCTAATCTCTAAAATTTCATCTGCGAAGACCATATATCCGCTCTGCGGTAGGATACTAGAGGCTCTCATACTCGTCCTATTATGGTTACGGCGTTGTCGCCGCCAAAAGCAAAGTTTAGATTCATCGCGGTATCTACGCGCGCTCTTTTTGCTTCGCATGCGAGATTAAATTTAGACAGCGCAGCCGGAATTTCGCTCGTTTGCGAAGCTTGATCCGCAGCGTTTTTTAAAATTTTATCATCTAAAATTTTATCGTCCGAGCCTTGCACAGCTTTAGACGCAGCCAAAATTTTATCCGCGCTGCTTTTTGAAATTTCACTCTGCGCGTTTTGCAAAATTTTATCGCCCAAGCTGCATAAAATTTGATCGTCTGCGCTGTTTAAAATTTTATGGTTTCGCGCCCGCGCGCCGCGAAAAATTTCAGCCTCAGAGCCGAGCCAAATTTTATCGTTCGCAAAATTCGGCGGGATCACGCCCTGTCTGATCGCCTCGTAGCACACGGCAAGCTCGATCGCTCCCGCAGCGCCAAGAGTGTGTCCGATCGCCCATTTGGACGAGCTTGCGGGCGCTAAGGGTAGGGCGGTGCTCATAGCTAAGGCCTCCATCGCATCGTTGGCCGCAGTGCCGGTGCCGTGCAGATTTACGTAGTCCACGCTTTGCAGTCGCGCTGATTTTAGCGCGGTTTTGATTGCCGTGATCTGCATGCGCGCGCCGGGATCGGGCTTGGTGATGTGGTAGGCGTCGGAGTTTGCGGCGTGAGCCAAAAGCGCAACGTCGCTTATGCGCTCGCGCGAAAGCACGAATGCGCAGGCTCCCTCGCCTATATTTGTGCCCGTCCGCGCCTCTGAAAACGGCTTTAGCGGCTGCTCGCTTAAAATTTCAAGCGCGCTAAAGCCCTGCAGCGTGAGCTCGTCTAATGCGTCGGCGCCGCCGAAAACGACCGCGTCGCAAAGTCCTGCGCAGATGAGGCGCGAAGCTTCGATTAGAGCTTTGTTTCCGCTGGTGCACGCACTCGAAACTCCGATCGCGACGGATTTTAGCCCAAAGCGTTCGCGGATAAAATTTGCGGGGTTTGCGTGGGAGTTGCGCTCGAAGCAGAAGTTTTGAAATTTATCGTTTGCGTCTTTTGAAATTTTGGTGAAATTCTCGCTGTTTGGAGTAGAAATTTCACTGCACGGCGCGGAGTTTTCGCCATCTTGCGAGATAAAATTTCCCGCGTCTTTACCGCAAGCGAAAAATTCCGCATAGTTTTCCTGCACGCCGGTATTGGTGGTCGCAAACACCACGCCTACGCGGTGCGCGCCAAA
>NZ_CALIJF010000406.1 GCF_938018035.1 uncultured Campylobacter sp.
TTTATCAAAAAGAGCTTTGGAAATAATTGGCTGGTGGCGGCCTTCGTAAAGTTCACCTTTATAGAGAAAGTGGCCATAGTAAAAGGAGTTTTGAAAAATATATGTTATAACTATATAAAATTGCACTTTAAAATAGTTCAGGGGGGTAAAGGTAATGAAGCATTTAGATAATCGTGAAGATTTTAGAACCGATGAAGAATTCGCAAATTTTAGAAATTTAATTTTATCAAATCACAAAAGCATGGCATTTTTCAGATCAGCAAGTGCCGTGAAGAATAAATATGGTCGTGCTAGCACGGTCCAGCAACTTATGCAGAAAAATTCGATTCATCTGATTGTGGATTTTTCGGATGTAGACTATCGATGTATGAGTGACGAATTCGGTTTTATTTTGGTTCAAAAGTTACGAACAATATTAGGGGAAGACCCGCCCTACATTATTCAATGTGATGCAGGTAAAAAGAAGACAGGATTTGTTTGTTTAATTCTAGAAATGTTATCCGGAACAAATTATGCCGATATTGTCAATGATTATTTAGAGAGTTACAAAAATAATAATGGTCTGATTTCTAAAAAGTGGATATTGGAGAATTTAGATTTTGTATGTGATCCGGAGTCGCCCAGAAATATAAGCATATTTTCTTATTACGATAGTTTTTTAGCCGAATACAAAAGGATAAATGATAAAATTCCCGCAAAATTTACTTATAAATTTTTAGAATTCAAAGACGATCTAAAAAATGGAGATATTATAGAGTGTCACAAGGCTTTTCGTCCATATGATCGAAAGATAAAATTTATCGTCGCAACCGATACGGAAGGATGCCCGAGACTACCCTATCTGGAGGGGTTTTATTCGGGTATGTTTGCGCCTATTGGCTATAGCGATAAAATGCGCTCGAATAAAGGACGAGAATATGCGATAAGCTCGAGTTGGCTAATTAAGAACTGGGAAGCCGCCTTTGTCGGTAATTGCGATATAAGGCACACTTATGTAAATTTACAAAATCGAAAAGAGATTTTAAATTTTACCGATAAAGAGTTGGAAAATTTTATAAAAATTAAGCGAAAGAGATTAAAATTTAAATGGAAAAAGTAGATAAAGATTTTAAAGCAGGCTTGTATAGTATCACGCAGCGAAAGGTTTTTAAAAGGCGGCAGCAATGATAAAAAGCATTATAAACCCAACTAATTTCGATATAGAATTTAGAAAAATAAGTAGAAATAAAAGAGGCGTAGCCAGATCGAGAATAGATTTTGAAAATATCGATGTAGAGGCCAAAATAAGGCTAGTTATGTTTTTAATTTCAAAAGCAAGCCACTTAGATAGCGTAGTTTATAAAATTCTTTTTTGGGAAAGAGATGAGAAAATAGAGGAGTATCTTCTTAAAAATATGAAGGGGCAATACACAAAAGCTAAGCCTTATAAAAACGGCGCCAGAGCGGGCGTTATTTTTATAAAAGAAAAGGCGCTTGAGCCAAATTTTTTGAGATCCATACTGCTGCGCCATTTTAATTTTGAGCTGGCAAAAGAACCATCTTTGAATATCAGAGTTCAATTAGCCGCAAACAATAAAGAGAAATTTTCGATTTTATTTGATATATACGATGACCGAGGCTGCTATGTGTATTACTTTTAAAATTTTAAATGAAAATATTTAAGGAAAGAGATATGGCAATTTGGCAATGTGAGTTTTTTATTCTACCTAAAAGCGATACATACGATCTGCAATACGACCGGCAATATGGCAATATAAAGCTCTTTGAAGACGATAAATATTGGAAAAAAGCAAAGATCAAAAAAGAGATATTTTCTGAAATTTCGCGCCTATTAAAGCCCGAAAAATCTTGGTCTAACGAAATGGATCTATACGGAAGCGAAAACGGCAATCGCTTAGAGGTACTTTTTGATGCTAATAATATAATAGAGTCCGTTACGTTTCGTATCGATTTTAGATCCGAGTATGAGGCCGTATTAAGGGGCATAATATCATTGTGCGAGAAAAACGGTTTTTGCATTATAGATGGCAATTTAAATAATTTAAAATTATCCTTTAATGCTATAAAAGAGACAATCGACAAATCCAAAAATAAAGAATTTTTTACAGAACTTGTTAAAAATAATATAATAGACGATAAAAACGAACCGCCTATCATAGAGGCCGTAGATGATTTCAAATTTAAGGACGATTAAAAATGATTGTAAAATGTATAAAAGAAGATAGGCATGGGCATCTGGGATTAAACAGAACCTATTTTGTTCATGGTATCCAATATGAAGAGGGACGGATTTATTATTGGATATTACCGTTTGAAGACGATATAGATTACAATCGATTTAATAGCGAATATTTTCAAGTAATCGATGAAACGGTGCCTACGAATTGGAAATTTGGGATGTACGGGGAATATTTTAGATGCTTTACCGCGTCTTAAGAAGAGGCCGCAATCGATGAAGATCATTATGGAAAGCTTTTTGATGGAGACCCAATAGAAGAGGAAATTTTTTGGAAGAGAAGAGCCGAGATGATAGATGACGTATATAATACGCATATCATCAAAGATTTTAACCGTTTCATATATGATCTAAGCTCCAACCTATCGGTACAGATGAATATTGCAAATAAAGTATTGGATATAGAGATATCAGATGCAAACGCTGGGGCCAAACATC
>NZ_CALIJF010000407.1 GCF_938018035.1 uncultured Campylobacter sp.
CCGCGTGCGTGGATGAAATTTACGGCGTTAGACGCGAGATTTGCAGCGTCAGGCTCGAGGACAGATTTCTCGCTACTCGGCGAAGTAAAATTTGTTGCGCAAAATATGGCGTCGAATTCCACAGCGCCGCGCACGGCGATAAAATTTATGGCGCTATGGCAGATGATAAAATTTTTGGCACTGCGTTAGTGGGCGCGGTAAATTTTGAAATACAAAATGCGCGTGTAAATTTAAGATATAGGAACACATACGCGGATTTAAAATTTAAGGGCAGCGCAAATTCCGAGCCTGCGGGCGGCATAAATTTTAAATTTAAAAACGGTGCGAGCTTTGGGTTCTTATGCGACGGCAACGCAAGGTCGCTAAAATCGAGGAGCTGGGCGAACGCTTTGAGCCTTAGCGCTGCGGCGGAAATTTTAGACCTTGTTTCGGCGGGCGAAATTTTGAAATATGGCGTGACGGCGGGGATTTCGGCGCTCGCCCTAGCAAGTAAAATTTTAATCCCTAGCATCGCAGGCGAAATTTTAAATTTGAGCGCGGCGCCACGCACGGATATTGAGCTTAAAGGAGCGGGTGCATGCAGGATTTAGAGCTTGCTTCGCGCATTACGATCATCACAAATCGCGCGCTATGCGGTGGCGAGACGGCGCTGCTCGCGCGCATAGTGGATTTTGCTACGGCGGGTGTAGGCGAGATTATCGTGCGAGAAAAGGATTTAGACGAGGCGGCCTACGCGGCGCTGTTTAAGAATATACTGCGCGCTTGCGAGTTCTACGATCGCGCAGACCGGCTCAGCTTTGACGCGGATCGAGCTTGCCCGCATGAAATTTCGCCGAATGAAATCCGCGCCGCCAAATTTGATGCGGCAGAAGCGCACGAAGAGGGGTTTGGCGCGGATACGGCTCGCTCGGACGGAATTTTCGCAGAGGAAGTTTGCGCGCACACGATTCCGCATAAAATTTACGACGATCGAGCCTGCACCATCCAAACCCTCGTAGGTGGATTGAATGCGAGCGCGACCTGCGCGGATAAAATTTCACTCTACGAGCGCAACGAGGACAAAATTTTATTAAAAAAGCTCCATTTGGGCGGCGGCAGGAGCGAGCTTCGCGCAGATGCGGCCCGCAGGCACGGTGCCGCTACAGATGAGATACAGTCTAAAAATTCCGCTTGCGTTTTAGATGAAATTTTGTCTGAAAATTTTACTGGCGCTGCAAA
>NZ_CALIJF010000408.1 GCF_938018035.1 uncultured Campylobacter sp.
GTGACGCGCAGCTTACAAGGCATAAAAGATATACGCGAAGAAGCAGGCGAGAGCCACAACGATGGACGTTGGTAAAGCGGCGGCTCGCAGCAAGGGATGGCAGGTCATGACATGCATGCGCGGCAAGTAAATACCGCGCGCGTCTCGCGGCGAGCGGCTAAATTTCATCAACCACAGACCACGGTAAGTAGATAAAATTTGCATTAGAACAAAACCGAAGCGAAGCTTTGTTGAAATTTAGCCTGTTTTAAAAAGACGGAGGCGGTGTAGCGACGGGCGGCGTGAAATTTTACTTTACTACGCGCGATATATACGCAAGGCACGATCTAAAACTCATTTTCCAATCAAGCGGCCCGCGGAGCCTCGCAATGCATACCACAAGACATGACTAAAACAGACAGGATTTTAAAATTTAACGCCGTATTCGCAGGCTATGGAATTTGCAACGTAAATTTAAAAGCAGCGATCCGCCTTATGAAATTCCGTTTCGAATTTTGGCCCGCAATATGCCCTTTTTGAGGCGGAAAAGACCGCTCAATCGTAAAATCGCGCTTCTTGCAAAGATGGTGGCAGCGCATTACTCCGCTCACTCACAAAGCCCGTCAGCCTTCCGATGACGCTTTGATGAGAGGCGAGCTGCGTCTGTGCAAATTTGTATTATTGGGATCGCGGATTTGCTTATCGCTAAATTTAGTGCATATGCGGTCGCCGTACGCCGCTATGGTAAGAGTGGGCTTGCGTTTAAATTTGCTCCGATCGCGCTGTGTTTTACGATAAAAATTTATGAAATTTCATTTTCGGTCGGTGCCAAAAAATTTTATAAAGCTCTATTTTAAAATTTGCGGCACGGGCACGTACCGACCAGGTCGTCAAGCTAAAATCAAATATCAAAATTCCAAGCGGCGAATGCAGAAAACCCTCGTGCCTAGCGTATCTGCGGCGGCAGTGCGGACGCGCTAAATTTATCGCTTTTAGGACGCAAAAGACGCACAGGCGCGGGCAAAATTTATTGATTTTAGAGTTTAAAGCATCAAATTCGCGCGTCTAGGCTAAATTTTAAAATTTAAAGCGCACGACGCTTCCGACGTGTCCACGCGACTGCAAGCGCTCATAAAATTCGCCCGAAGCAAGGTTGTAAAACCGCGGGCGGGCGCAAAATTTATCGCCGCAAAAATCAAAACCGCGAAAGCAAAAAGGCTCCGCGAGCATTCGCTGCCGCATCCGCCCGAGTAAATTAAAATCGCATGATCCGCCTGGCTGGCATACGAGGAGTGCGCCGCTGCGGGCATTTGCACTTAAATTCGGTGCGATCGCAATACGATTTAAAACTGCACCTGCTTAAATTCGCGCCGTTTCGGTTCGCTCACAATCACATCTCGCCGCAGTAGCGCTTTAAATTTGCGCCGCCGCGATTGTGCGCATTCAATCACTACGGCAAGGGTAAAATTTCAAAATCTAGGCCCATACGCGCCGATTTGCGCCGCCCAAAATCGCTCGGATCGAATTTACCGCTGCCGCAATCCGCGCAGATTAAAGCGCCGCCGCTTAAAAGCGCAAATTTTATCTCTCAAACGGCGGTGCGAAATTTCGCTAAAATTTCATCTCTTAATTCGGCGCGGGTTTATAAAATTTCGCCCTCGCCGCGCTCCGAAATCTGCGACTTAGGCAGCGCCAGGCTCTTTGCGGTTTTGCTAAAAAGTATCAGGTCTTCGGTGCTTTGCACGCTCCACGGCAGCCGCGAGAGCGCGAATTTGAAAATTTCAAAGCAGGAAACGGCGTCGCTAAATGCGCGGTGGTGGACGTTTTGTACGCCTAAAAGCTCTTTTAGCGAGCCGAGCCCGTATCTTTGCGCCTCGATCGTGCGGCGCGCGAGCTCGACGGTACAGAGCTTGCGATTCAAAAGCATCCCGAAGCCGCATTTTTGCAGGCTCGCGTCGATGAAG
Organism: uncultured Campylobacter sp.; assembly: GCF_938018035.1. Taxonomy (GTDB): domain Bacteria; phylum Campylobacterota; class Campylobacteria; order Campylobacterales; family Campylobacteraceae; genus Campylobacter_B. The sequence continues at coordinate 1,944 of NZ_CALIJF010000408.1, forward strand.
CCGTAGTCAAATTTGACGTTGTGCGCCACAAAAACGCTATCGCCTAAAAACAGTCTAAACCGCTCCAGCACGCTAGCTAGCGGCGGCGCGCCTACAAGATCGTCCGCGCAGATCCCCGTAAGCTCCGTGATATTTTCGGGCACGACGGGCGCATAAACGAAGCTTTCAAAGCGATCCAGCTCCTGCGTGCCGCGCGTTTTTATCGCGCCGATTTCGATGATCTGGCCGTTTGAGAGCCCGCCGTTCGTCTCGATATCCACGAAGCAAAAAATTTCATCCGAAATGTCCGTCTCACGGGTTTTGAGCGTGATTTTGCCGTTGTCGAGCTTTATTATTTCTATGCCCAGCGCCCGCCACATCGAGAGGTCTTTGGGCTCGAAAAGCTCGGTAATTTCGGCAATGTCGCTTGCTTTTGAGATAAAATCGTAATAATTTATGCTCTTTTGAGCCAGTAAATTTATAAGATTTTCGATTCTATGCGTCAAAATTTTACCCCTGTGCCGCGCCTAAATTTTAAGCGCACGGATCGCCTCCGCGTAGTCGTTTGAAGAAAATATGTAGTTGCCCGCTACCACGACGTCGGCGCCCGCTTCGTCGATATCTGCGATATTCAGCCCGTTTACGCCGCCGTCGACCTCGATGAGGCATTTTGCGCCTTTGCGATCGATCAGCTCGCGCAGCTGCTTAATTTTCTCAAGCGCCGAGGGGATAAATTTCTGCCCTCCAAAGCCAGGATTAACGCTCATTAAAAGCACCATATCGACCTCGCCCAAAATAAACTCCAGCGCGCTAAGCGGGGTGTGCGGATTGAGCACGACAGCAGGCGAGACGCCGCTACGGCGTATATGATCTATGAGGCGCAGCGGATGGGTCTCCTCCTCGATGTGGAAGCTAAGAAATTTCGGCTTTAGCGGCAAAAAAAGATCGGCGAAAAACGGCACGTTTTTGACCATCAGATGGATGTCTAAAGGCTTGCTGCTTGCCTTTGCCGCGGCGCTTGCTACGAGCGGTCCGATCGTGAGATTGGGTACGAAATGCCCGTCCATCACGTCGACGTGAATGAGATCGGCGCCCGCTTCGCAGACTGCGCGAATTTCCTCCGCAAGCCTTCCGAAATCTGCCGATAAAATGCTGGGTGCGACATACATTAAGATTCCTTTAAAATTTCAAGATGCGGAATTTTACTTAGTTTTGTCATAAATTTCGCTAAATTTGAACCGGAGCGAATTTTAAGCATAATTTGAAATTTTTTCGCTATAATCGCCATTTATTTTAATCATCAAGGATTTATTATGGCAAGAAGATGCGCAATCACCGGCAAAGGTGCGATGGTAGGAAACAACGTCAGCCACGCAAATAACAGAACCAAAAAGAAATTCCAGGTCAATCTACGCACCATCCGCGTTCAGCTAGAAGACGGCTCAACCAGACGAATCAAAGTCGCCGCCTCAACTCTACGAACTATGAAAAAACAATCAAAATAACCTCTTAAAGAGGAATTTATGTCTGTTTTGGACAAGATCAAGCGATTCCTCGACTGGTCCGGCTCGACTAAGCCGGACATCAACCTCTACACAGAAATTTACGACCAGCTACGTCCTTTTCGCTTACCGCTTATAACCATTGTGCTGATGATGCTAATCGGCACATTAGGCTATGTCTTTATAGCGGGCTTTTCGCTCGTGGACGCCTTTTATCAGGCGGGTATGACCTTCACGACGGTAGGCTTTACCGAAGTAGCGCCGATATCGCCCGCGGGTAGAATTTTTACCGTCTTATTCATCCTCATGGGCTTTGGAACCTTTTCATTTTGCCTGGGCGTCGTCGTCGAGGTCATAAAAAACGGCAAACTTCAAAATTTACTTAGGGAGCAACGAATGATCAATAACATCGCAAGGCTCAAAAACCACTACATTATCTGTTACAACAACATCTACTGCGCCGAGCTTGCCAAGCAGTTTCGCGAAAATCATCTGCCTTTTGTCGTGATCGACCCCGATCCCGCTCTAGCTAAAATTGCCGAAGAAAACCGCTATCCATATTTCATCGTAGGCGAGCCGCACGTAGAAACTACAATGCTAAAAGCGCATCTGTCATCTGCGAAATCTGTCATCACGCTAAGTCCAAATTTAGCCGATAATATCGCAATAATCTCGCTGGTGCGCCTATACGAAAAGGAGCTTGGTCGCATCACCCCCTACTTCATCATGGCAAATAGCGATGATGACAGCGACACGCAGAGGCTAAAAAAACTCGGCGCAAATTCTATCGTCTCACCATCCAAACTCGCCGCACAAAGGCTCTCTGCGATCAGCGTGCGCCCTGATATGGAAAACATTTTGGAGCGATTCTTGTATAAAAAAGACTCGCTTATCGATATCGAGGAGATCACGGTGCCCGATTTTTCGTGGATCCGCTTCAAGCGCCTAAAAGAAACTCGCTTGCGTGATTTTACAAACGCCGACGTCGTGGGAATCAAAGAGCCCAACAGCCGCTTTATCCCGATGCCAGATGGCGACTATCTCATCGGTACGGGAGTGAAATTTTTAGTCATTGGCACGGCAGAGGGTATCCGCAACACCAAAAAACTCATCCGTAGCAAATACAAGCCGCAGGAGATGAGATATGTTTAAAATTACTAAGCTCGAGGGCGGCTTGCAGAATGTCGAGGGCTTTTATTTTGACGGCGTGAATTCGGGCTTTAAAAAACAGGATAACGATCTAGGATTTATCCGCGCCGATGAGCCCTTTGCCGTAAGCGCGATCTTTACGAGCAATAAATTTCAAGCTGCGCCGATTAGGCATTTCAAAATGGCGCAAGAGCGCGCGGGCGGGGAGCTTAAAACAAATTTTATCCTCGTAAATTCTAAAAACGCAAACTCTATGACCGGGAAGCAAGGCATCGCCGATATCGATGAAATTTTTAGCGAGCTTGGCAAAAAGACCGCTCTGATAAACCCCGTTATGAGCTCGACCGGCGTCATCGGATACCGCCTCAAAAAGGAAAAAATTATCGCCGCCGCGCAAAATTTTAACTTCTCGGCGCGAAACTCAGATGCCCTAGCCACCGCCATTATGACGACAGATACGATAAAAAAGGAGCTTGCATATGAAATTTCTTTAGAAAACGGCGAGAAATTTCACATCGCAGCCGTTTGCAAGGGCGCGGGTATGATCAATCCTGCGCTTGCAACCATGCTCTGCTTCATCCTAACCGACGCAAAAATCCCGCGCGCGGATATGGACGAGCTGCTAAAAAAGGCGGCGGAGCAGAGCTTCAACACAGTAAGCGTCGACGGCGACACCTCCACCAACGATACGATTATGCTCTGCAGCAGCGCTAAATGCGCCTACGAAAAGTACGCCTTCGCGTCCGCGCTAAACGCCCTGACGCGCGAGCTTGCGCTAATGCTGGTAAAAGACGGCGAAGGCGCAACCAAGCTGGTGCGATTTAGGCTAAGCGGTGCCGCAAATGCCGATGATGCCCGCACGGCGGCAAAAGCGCTAAGCAATTCGCCGCTTGTTAAAACGGCGATCTTCGGCGAAGACCCGAATTGGGGTCGCATAGCCTCGACCATAGGCGCCTGCGGTATCGAATGCGACGAAGAAAAGCTGCGTATCAAATACGACGACGTGCTACTTTATGACGCGCAAAATCGCGAACTGGACGCCGCGCGCGAGGCCGCGGCTCACGCCGTAATGCAGCAAAAAAGCTTTACGATCTGGTGCGATTTAGGGCTCGGAGAGGGCGAGTTTAGCGCGTACGGCTGCGATCTTAGCTACGACTACGTAAAAATCAACGCCGATTATAGATCATAAAGATTCACAGCTCGCTTCATAACCTAAAAATCTCGTCTCGAAAATAGCGAATAGCAGCAGGGCTTTAAAGCTCTGCTCTTAAAATTTTATCATTTAAATTTGCCTATTTTAAATTTTTAAAAACTAAAATTTCATCTCTTGAAATTTGGAATCTCATGCGTGAAATTCAGTCTAAATTTGATAGCTGAAATTAGGTTTTAAGCGCTTTATTGATATACTTAAATAAATTTTTCAAAGGAGTAGGCATGTTTCATGAATACAGAGATTTAATCACTGAGTTAAAAGGCAAAAACGCGCGATTTGATTCGCTTTTCGAGAAGCACGACGAGCTGGATCACAAGATCGCCGACGCACAAGCCGGCAGAGTGCATATGAGCGATCTGGAGATCGATGCGATGAAGAAAGAAAAGCTTCGCATAAAAGATGAGCTAGGCACCCTGCTAGCGCAATATAAAGCCGAAAAGGCAGATAAATAAAGTTGCTTACGGCGAAATTAAGATGCAGCAGAGTGCTAGCAAGGCTGATTTCGCCGCTAAGCTTTAATCCGCGTTTAGAATTTTTTAATCGTAATAAGTTTAGCCGCTTAAATTTGCCGCGCGTGATAGAGATATTAAAACAGCGCGCCAAAACGAGTTAAAATTTATACCGCACGCTTCACCATATTGACACCACTAAATAATTTTTACGTATCGCTACATCACTGCATATACCAACAATGCGGTATTAGCGCAATCAAATATAATTCGTTACGGCTCTCTATCGCCCTTTCCGCTTCCAAAAATATCTCTTGCTGAATGCGTTTTGCGCTACAGAGTAAATTAAAATTTACGCCGCATCGCCTTGCAGCCTGGCTCTTAAATTTTACTTTGCAGCGAGCATTTTCTAGTAAATTTCAAATCTTGCGTTTTGCTTGTTTCAGGCGCAATACCTACTTTTAAAATTCCGCATTTCGCAGAAATCTAAAGTGGCGCTAGAATTTTAAATTCCCGTTCGCGCTAACCGCGAAATTTCAAATTCGCAGACTCCGACCAAGCGCTAGTTTATGCTAGAGCCTACTTTAATCTCTTCAAAGAATTTAGCTAAGCTTGCTTATTTTAACCCGCTTCGTTGAGCTTTAAAAATTTAGATTATTTCTTTGATCGTATCGGATAATGCCTACCGCCACGGAATTGCTCAAGCCGCCCTATTACCATATGTGCAATTAAAAGCGGCGCTAACGCGGAATTAAATAGTATAAGTGAGATCTGTAAAAGGTGTGAAATTTAATCATAGAATTTTAAGCGCCAAGAATTTGCGATAGAATTTCGCCACGCAAATCAAATTCCAAAACTAGCCTAGCCTACTCGAAAACCTTCGCTTCTAAGCCATGTAGCCTTTGCAAGCCGATATCGATATATTCGTTAAGCTTCTCATTATTTTCCAGCAATTTGTCGTAATAGCTCTTGGCTCTTTCTCTCGCGGTCGCATCAGGCTCGATATACTTTAGCCCGCTTTTGAAAAATCCTTTGGATTCCACAAAATAGATCGAGTGGATCTTCTCGCAGTGCGATAGCCCTGCTTCAGTGTAGTTTAAAATCGATTCGTACGCGATGTTGCCTAACAGCTCCTGCAACCTATTTGCGGGATTTTTGAAAAACTCGGCAAACTCCTTATACGGCGTAAAAACCTGATCCAGGTTTTTCATCGCATCGCCGTAGATACCCTTTTTCAGGCGAAACATCGTCATTTCTTGAGAACTTACAAACTTCTCTATTGCTTTTATCGTATCGTTTTTATTCACTGAATTTTTCCCTTTTAAAATATGAAACGCTCGGATTATATCGTTTGTTTTATAAAAATCCGTTAAAAATTGGTTAAATTTTGCCCTAGCGTTTTAGCTAAGTTTCTTTGAGCGCTTTTTATTAAATTTCCCGCCTCAGCCGCCGCACTTCTCGCACAATCCTCGCACGAGCACACTTTTGACATTTTTTTGTGACAAAGCTGGCATCGAAATCTCCTCCATTTTATGGCAGCTTTCGCAGACAAAATACGCTTTGGCGCCGTCGGTGAGCTCATAAAAGCTTTTATGATTATTTTCGCTGGTAATTATCAAATTTTTTTCTTCCAAAAGCGCTATATTGCGATATATTGTAGTTTTATTAGCACCCGTTAGTTCTACTAGTTCATCATAGCTTACCGGGCATTTTTTCTCGCTTAGGATCTGCACGATCTGCACTCTAAGCGCTGTAGGAGCGATATCGTGACTCGCTAAAAAATCTTTGGGATCCATTTTACGCCTTTTTTAAAATTTAAGCGATGATAGCGAAATTTAGATAAATTTATATTAAGTTGCAACTAAGTTGCTTTTGATATACTTCCGCAATTTTTTTAGAAAGGAATTTTATGAAAAAGCTTGTTTTCACGCTTTTAGCAGCTAGTTGCGTAGTATTCGCCAAACCTACGGTCACCACGACCATACTTCCTACGAAGTATTTTGTTGAACAGATCGCAGGTGATACTTTGCAGGTAAATACGATGGTCGGCAAAGGCGCCGATCCGCACACATACGAGCCTAAGCCTTCGGAGATGAAAATGCTAGAAAATAGCGATCTGTATTTTGCAGTCGGTATAGAATTTGATGAAGTCTGGCTACCAAAGCTTGCCGCATCGTATCCGAAGATGAAGATAATCCGCACAGAAGATGGCATCACTAAAATGGCTATGGCAGAGCATCACCATCACGACGAACATGATCATAGCGCGCATCACGATGATCACGATCATGACGCGCACCATGAGCATGGTGACAAAGACCACGAGGCGCACGAGCACCATCATCATCACGACGGCTTAGACCCACATATCTGGCTCGATCCGCAGCTTGTAAAAATTCAAGCTAAAAATATTAAAGACGCGTTAACCAAACAGTATCCTAAGGATGCTAAAATTTATGAAGCAAATTTCGATAAATTTGCTAAAAAGCTTGATGAGCTAGACGCTTACGCAAAGCAGAAATTAGCGGGCGTCAAGGGAAAGAAATTTATGGTTTATCATCCGTCTTGGGGCTATTTCGCGCACCGATACGATTTGGAGCAGATCGCAGTCGAAGTGGAGGGCAAAGAGCCTAAGCCTGCGGATTTAGCCGAGCTAATCGAGGAAGCCAAAGAGGAAAAGATCAAGGTGATTTTCGTCGCACCGCAGTTTTCCAAAAAGGCAGCGCAAACTATCGCCGCACAAACAGGCGCAAAGGTGATGGAGATCGATCAGCTGCCGCTAGATTGGTACGAGACGATGAAAAAGACGATCGACGTTTTCGGAGAAAATTTGTAGTTGATGAAATTTATTAAAATTTTACTTTTATCCGCGATCTTTAGCTCGCGGATATTTGCGTGCGCTCTGTGCGCCCTATACACGCCCACTGCGCACGTTAGCATCACTCCCGTCGCACAAGACGGCAAGATCGTGAGTCTGCATTTTTCGTGGCTTTTCTCTCAAAATTTTACCGACGTCATAATGCAGACCTACGATATAAATTCCAACGGCAAGCTTGAAAATAGCGAGCTTGCCGAGATAACTAAGGCGATGACCGATTATCTAACCCCCAAAAACTATCTTTGCGAGGCGGAATTCTACGATCAAGCGCCAAAAAACGCAAAGCCTGCGCTTAGCAACCTCGTAGGCACGCAGATCAAGGGAAATTTTAAAAACGCAATAAGCCTCGTCAAAAAGGGCAGACTCGTGTTTGAGTTCGATCAAAAGGTCGGCTTCGAGCTGCGAAACGGCCGCGTTCTTAAAATTTCCATTAACGACGATCAGGGATTTTTCAATTTCAAAATGCTTGACGACAAGCCCATTAATCTAGGCGAGGGCTTTGTAGCGAAGCCTAATTCAAATTTAGCCACCACTTTTATAGAATTTAGCGGCGAAAAACCAAAGATCGCAGATAAAAAGCCGCCAATTTCAGGCGCGCCGAACTCCGATTTAACGCAGAGCGAACTTACATCTAGCGAGCAGAGCCTTGCGGGCTCAGAGGATAAACTTGCGCAAGGCGGGCAAGGAAAACCTAATGCCAGCTCGGCGCGCAGATCAAACCAAAGATCGGTTGGTGATATCGTTTCGGAGGCTGCAGTAGAGGCGCAAAAAAATATCGCCGCTTCGGATGCTCTCGCGCAGATTAATAAAGCCGCTAAAAAGGATGCGCAGGCAAAAGGTGGCCCCGCAAATTCTACGGCGCCTGCAGATAAAGGCGCGGGCGAAAATTTTGCTGCGATCCGAGATAACTCTTTAAATTCCGCGCATTCTACGCAAAATTTAGCGACGCCGCCCGAGGAGAGTTCTTTAAATTTAGCGCAAAATAGCGCGAGCAA
>NZ_CALIJF010000409.1 GCF_938018035.1 uncultured Campylobacter sp.
CATTAGAAGGCGAAGTATTAAAGGTTAATTTAGTAGAGCCAAATACGAAAGAACTTTTGGCATACTCCTCTCCAGATAAAGGGTTATTCGTGTAGAATGGGATAGGAATTGCCGGCGTTCTGGCATCTTCTTTCGCATGGCTATTTTTATAATATAGATCTATAAATTCATCATTCGTTAAATGAATTTCATAGCCATTAAAATTTGAAGTTGTTTTTATTTCGACTATTTTTCCTATTTTTTCCATTTCATCATAATCAAGTGGCTTATTATTTCTATCTAGCCCTTTTGAATTAAAGAAAATATCAAATATTTTAAAATTTTTTACATATTTTAAAACCCCTTCTCTAGGAGATATCCCATTAATACTATAGAATTTTTCTATATACTCTTTCATAGAAAATTGTAAAGTTATATTATCGTTTCTATCTATATATTTTTCATCGACTATATCTCCTGGTCTACCTCTTTGCTCGCTACCTTTGAAATCACCCCAAAGATAATAACTTAAAACTTTTTCACCATAATCGCTATTTAAGACACCATAACCCATATCAATAGTTATATCCGCCATTTATCGCTCCTTATCCGATATTTGTTTTATTGTTTTCTCTTTTTCATCGTAGTAGTATTTATACAACAAGTTGTATTCTAGGCTTTTGTTAAATTTCATATTTTTATCTATTACTATAAATAGGAAGCTATAATTAACATGGAGCGGTAGATATTTTATAGGCGTCTCAAAATCATCTATTTTATAACTCGCTTCATCAATTTTTATTCTATTTTTATATAGTTCATACCTATGGCAAAAAATATCATAATTTGGATTACTCGGCTCAATATATGCATAAAGACTCAAAAATATCGAATTTATTGGTATAACAAATACAATATCCGTATGGTCAAAACCAAAACTCTTATCAATTTCTAATGAATTATTGAAAATTTTTTCTGTTAATATAATTTCCCCGGATTCCCTATCTCTATAGTCATCTTCATCGATATAATTAAAAAATATTCCGTACTTTAAAGAACCATCTTCCAAAACCAAATTTTCCTTATCTTCCCAAGGATATACGACTTCAGTATTAAAAATTTCTTTATCTATATGGGTTTCGGCATCTTGTATCGCTTTGCCGTTTCTGCAAATTTTTGAGCCCAAATCCATAAGATAATCTAAATTTAGCCTTTTATCTATCTTGTAAAATTCGCATTTATCATCGGGGCGTTTATCGCTATGGCATTCTGAATAACGGATCTCTACGCCGCCGCCGATTTCGTTGGCTGTATCGCCATATTCCTTTTTAACTGCTTTAATTCGTCTATCATATTCTATTTTATTAAAGTTATAAAAAAAGTGCCAATCTTTAAGCATGCACTTTAGCGCCCTATCTTTAAGCTGTATATCCGTAAGATTACCATCTAGATCGCATACCCATTCATATGGATCGGCTTCTTCTTTTTCGACCAAATAAAATATTATGCCGGAAGCGCATATTATTATGATGCAGACCAAGCACAGATAATATCTCGTTTTCAAATTTCACTCCTAAAATTTTTTCACTAGATAGCTATGAGCATATAGACTACAACACTAATAACTGTAATTAGCCGAAGTTTGAAGCTTTTCAAAATTTCCCCTTAGAATTTTGCTCGCGACTATACCCAATGAGTACTTAATAAAATATAAATGTTTACAAGATGCGAAATTGCCGTGGTTTCGGTATGGATTTTTTATTCGGGAGCCTACTATAAATTTTAAAATTTTACTTCGCAGTATCGCAAAATTATAAAGCATAGAAACAAATGCAATACGTGATATAAAATAGGTAGCTATTCACATACCAACAAACACTAAAGCAGCCATCCATCAGATTATGGAGCAAACAAATGATATGGGAATATAAAAGAGCGATGAAAAGACCAAATAGCGAATAAAAGGATAAAGTAGACATTCTAAAAGCTTTATGCACTATAACACTAAAAGCAAGCATCAAGGCTTAATAGTTGCAGCGATTAAAGCATTAAAGCATCAAGGTGTTAAGGTGTTAAAGCACTTAAATGTTATTTCAAAGTAAAGCTTAAAGTACGGCACTTGAAGCAGCCGTAGCTTTTTAAGTAGCAACTCAATACATCAAGCACCTAAAGCATTAATAAAGATCAATGATGATAAAAGTATTAATAAAGGCAAGTAAATCTGTAATAGTAGACATAAGTATAGCAGGCATAATAGCAAATAAATCGAGCGTAATAAAGAAACAGAGAATGTCCGCACGATCCGCTTGATCGCAAATATATCTGAAAGCAGCAAAAACATTAAAAGAATAAGTAAATAAAGCGAATTGAGCCTGGCATGAATAATAAAGGAGTGCAAGAATGTGCTCTACTATTCAAATCAGACTAAACACCGGGCAAAACGCTCAATACCCATATATCCGCATACACCAAGATATTCAATAATTGTAAAAAAAGCTAAGAAGCTGGATAAACCATACACGGCAAAGAGCCTATGAATATAATATCAATCGAAATTTAAACAAAGCGGCATAAATTTAAACAAGAAGCATATAAGCAAATCTTACGAAAATCCATATAAAATAACTGAGATATACGCAAAAATCGTCGCATTACAAATACCGGTGCAATACCTCAATGACGATATAGGCAAAATACTACCGCCGAAAACCACTGCATTATACATATCAGCATAGTTATAATCAAGAACCAGACTAAGATTAAAAGACACCGTACTAAATATCAAAGTACTCTAAACCAGACTAAGATCAAAAAACATTATAAGGTACTATAAATTCTAATAAGAGGCGAATAAATAATAATGATGCTTTAATGACGGCAATACTCAAATATACAAACTAGTCTTAAACGATTAAACACCACCCAACAACATTACCCAATAGCGCGATCCATTAAAAGCTACACGGGAATTTAAAGTAAAATTTATTAAGATTAAGATGCAAGCAGAGAAATTTTGCACATTAAAAAGCTATGCCCGAATTTAAAGCCTGCTTTAAAAAGCAGAGAACGCTTTTAAAGGATGGGATAAAAGAAAGGGCGCTCCATGCATAGTATTAAAACATCTCATAATATTAAAAAGAAGCCATAGAGCATTGCAATCACAAAGAGATAATATCTTTTAGGCTTATAGCTTTTATAGTTATGATGATTAAAAATACATAGATGTATTTTCAAATTTACGTGTAGATGTAATATACAAAAAATACCGCCCAAAAAAAGAGAACTCCTATAAAGCGCTAAAACGTCTCAAAAGAGTTAAATAAGGTAAAACACGACAGAAAGACACACTATAAATATCCGTCAAGAGCCTATCGCCTCTTGACGGATATCCCCCAGCCATGGGCATTTATAGCTTGCATACGGCACGCTTCATAGCGTAAAATGAGACGAGCGGGAAGGCGGATGGGACGATCTCTTTGCGGAATTTGCTCCATTCGGCTCAAAGCTTCGTTGCGCTTTTTGCTGCTTTTCTTTCGCTCTTATCGGTTTGTATGCTTTTTATGCTTCTCTTTTATACTAGAAATTCTACGAATATAAGACCATCTCCGCCCTTTGTATTCGTTTTTAATGCTTTAAGATTTTCAAAAGAATCTAGGGGGCTTCATCTTTTAAGCTATTGGTTCTAAAGCTACAATCATTCTTTCTTTAAATTCTTTAGGCGCTTTAGTAAATTTTAATATATGCTATACCGCTTACCGATCAGCTATGTCTTAAAGCACTTGCCTCAATCTTGAGATTTTTAAGACGACAAACCTAAAATTTCACTATCCGTTTTATAAAATTTTAATCCCCTTTCATATAAAATGCATTAAAATTTCGTTTATAAAGAGCTTGCTTTGAATAAATTTACGATTGCCCCTATTCTGATCACCATAGCTTTAACTATCAGTGCGGATTTCTTAAACGCTACGGATAAATTTAACTCCGCTTCGCAAGAACCCGTCTCCGATAGAGCAAATATGCAAAAATCCTCACCCAATAAAACAAAGGTACAAAAATCCGTCTCAAATAAAGCGGTAATGCAAAATTCCTCCTTTAATAAAGCAACCGTGCAAAAGCTCGACTCCGATAAAGAAAGCACGCCCAATAAACAAACCCTGCCTAACGGCAGGAGCACTTTAGCAAACTATCTTACTAGTCAAAATTTGGGCAGAAACGACACGAAACTAAATCGAGATAAAAATCCAAATCCTAAAGCCGAAGCCCCTACTAAAATTTACAGACTAGATAGATCAAAAATACGGGATATAAATCAAAAAAGATTGGACGGACAGCTTGATTTAAATTCAAAAGCAGCTCTAAGCTCCTTCTCCTTCGACGCCTTGTTAGAGCACACTTTAGCTAATTCTCCGAGTTTAAATTTAACTAGACTGGATGTTCAAAGCGCACGTAACGAGCTTGAGTATCAAAAGGCCTCACGCTACCCCGAGCTTGGAATTAATGCCAATAGCGAATACGCTAAACGCTACGGCGCCCGCTATAATTCGGTGCAGATCGGCGACGATAGCCTAGTCTCGCAAAGCGGCTACGGAGATTCCGTCTCGCTTGTGCTGCGCCAAGATATATTTAAATTCGGCGCAGATGAGTTAGCGATCGAGGCTGCCGAAGAGAATATCAAACAAGCAGATCTTAAAAGATGCTCTTCGTATATGGACGGCTCGATCAAGCTTTTGGAGCTTTACGACGAGGCGCTCGGATATAAAAACAGAATAGAAATTTATGAGCGGTTAAAAGACGCCTACGAGATGCTTTATATCTACGAAAAGAGGCTATCGGGCGCAGGCGAGCTAAGTAAAACCGTCCTGGCAGATCAAGCCATAGCATTAGCCGATACGAGTTATGAGCTGTCTCAACTACAGCTTAATGCCAATAACGCCTTAAATAAAATTTACTCGCTTTCCGGAGTTAAAATTCCAAACGTGTTTTATCTTTCGGATCTAGGCGGAGCTAATAGTATCAACTCAGACTTCGTACCCTTTGAAGATAGCGTAATCGCAAAGGGATTTGATCATGAATTAGCCGCAAATGAGCTGAGCATGAAATCGCAAGAGAGACTTTATTATCCTACCGTTTCGCTCTACGGCAGATACGATCTTTACGGCAGCGATAGAGACGACTTTAGCCGCGCCGGAAAGGATGTCAAAAGACATGGGTATAGAGCGGGACTTACGGTGCATATGAGCCTATTTGACGGAGGCAAGCGCGCCGCGCAGATCAAAGAAAAGCAGATAAACAAAGAGAGAATTTTATCTAAAAAGGAAGAAGCTAAATTAGAATACGAAAAGCAGATCGCAGATCTTAAACTATTTCTATCCAAAAAGGACGAATACGATAAAATCCTATCCAATTCCTCTAAAATTTCAAAAGATATCCTAACTATGCAAAAAAGATTAAATGCAGGCAACGAAAGCTCAAAGATAGATGTTTTAAACTCCCTAATAGCCTCTTTAAAAAAGGAGCTAGCTCTTAAAGAACATGCGCAAAAAGCGAGCTTTAATATCAAAAAAGCGGAATTAATGTCTAGATACGGAAGGTGTGAGTAGGCCGTTTGGTAGCCAAGTAGATGGTTTCGCGGCTAGCCCAATAGATAGTTTAAGCGGCTATGGCGTTTTAACATAGCGTCTTGCATTGATCTTTTAGACGATTACGTATCGGATAGGGTTTGGGCTTTATGTCTTGCTCTACTATAATTTAATGTCTTGTCGCAATATACAAAAGTAAAATTTTTAAAAAGCATCGACGGTAAGCCGGTGGAATTTGCCCCTACCGAGCTTTTTACGCCGAAAGAAAAGGCGCAGCTGCCCCTCGTGCGACGCGGTATGTATGAGGTCGGCAACAACCCAGACGGAGGCACCGCCTACAAGCTCATCCATACCGCAGTAGTGCCTCTGGCGGTTAAGACCGGCACCGCACAGGTCGTGGGCATCTCGCAAACCGCCAAAAAACGAATGAAAGAGGCCGATATGGACTACTTCCACCGCTCTCACGCTTGGATGACGAGCTTCGGGCCGTACGACAAGCCGCAATACGCCGTAACCGTACTAGTCGAACACGGAGGCGGCGGCGGAAGCGCGGCAGGCCCCGTCATCATGCAAATCTACGAAAAGCTCGCCCAGATGGGCTATATCGACGCCAACGCAACGACCAGTAAAGACAGCGTAAAGAAAACGAAGTAGGGTGGAGTTCGAAAATTATAAAATTTTAGAATTTTACCCGTCCTTCGCGGACTTTAAATTTTGAAATTTATCCGCTTTCGTAAGTCTGAAATTTTAAAATTTCATGCAGGTTAGAGGTATAGAATTTATCTTGTCTTTAGGATTTGGAATTTTAAAATTTCATACAACCTATGCCTCGTCTGCTTTAAATTTTAAAATTTAAAGCAGCCTGGTAACGTTAAATTTCAAAATTCTACCTAGCAATGGGCTTGAAATTCTGCAAGGCTAAATAAATTTTAAATTTTAAATATATACTAAGAATAAAAAGATAGAATGCGGCCGAATATTTTTAATTATTTTGATAAATTTTTAAGAAAGAGGAGAGATTTTGAATATTATGCAAAACGCAAATGATATCAGCACTAAACTGGCAAAGACGTTATTTATATTTTTGCTTTCAATTTCTATACCATTTCTACTAATTTATTTTTATGAAAATTTATATTATGCAACAGGTATTTATGAAATCCAAATATTCGGTAGATTTGGCCTTGAATTTTTTATATTTGAGAATATAATATTCCCTTTAGTATTTTGTATTATGGCAATCTATGGTGTTTGGAAGAACAAAAGAATAAATTTTTATATCCTCTTATTTGCTTTAACTTTAGTTTATAATTTTTTTATAACATTTACATTTGGTATAAAAAATCCTTCTTCTATTGAGGAGTATATTTTAATAAAGAGGTATTTTTTGATACTATTTGGTTCAATAATACTCTCGTATATCACTATTTTGATAAAGGATAAAATATGAATTCTAATTTTAACGGTCCTATCCCAAATGGCGTTTCTGTGGAAAGAAATTTGGCACTAGGTTGGATGCTCTCTTTATCTCCGCTTTCAAAGCATATTCAAAATGATTTATCATATAAAGTTTTCATTCTTGGTATATTCTATAAGCTAGAAAAAACTGGTGGCATAATGGACTATAAAAGAGGCGGTGCGGAATACGAAAATTTCGGAAATTATAATTATGGCGCAATGGCACGTGTTATGGGAATAAGTAAAGAGCTAACACTGGCTGCAGCTGGCGCATGGCATGCTAGAAATGTTTTAAGAGACTCTGTGGAAAAACCTGGATCTTACGATAAATTAAAAGATTGGGAAAAAGAAAGGTATGGAAAGTATTTGGAAGAAGCAAAGAATATGAAAGCTATTTCTGAAAAGACTGGAGAAAATTTTGCCGATATGCTGACTAAATATTTTTTAAAAGAGAGTATTAGAATTGGAGATGAAACTGGAGATTATGGTTATTTGGATGATCCAAAAGATCAAAAATATATAAAAGATGGATACGAATATGCAAAAAGTAATGGTTATGAAAACTGGGCTCTTGATAAGCCAATTGGCTTTGATGATATATCTGAAATTATCGATATTGTTGATACTATTAGTTCAAAAATAGATAATATTCTAGATTCTGTCTCCTACTTTTTAAATCCATTTGATCCAAATTTTCCACATGTATTACAAGATGCTAAGAATTTCTACAGTCAATTATTCAGCTCTATTTTTAACTTCTCCATCTACGACCCTCTCGCCCTTGATCTTAACGGTGATGGCAAGATCGGCATCAATCCTGTATCCATAACAGCTTCGGATAAAAAATCAGGCTCGAATAATAATGAAAGCGGCGGAGCCTACTTCGATCACAACGGCGATGGGGTATCTCACAGATCATCTTGGATAAGCAAAGAGGATGGAATTTTAGCCTACGATCGTAACGGCAACGGCAAGATAGATGACGGCGGCGAGCTATTTGGAAATTTCACGCAGATAAAAGATAAAGAGGGCAATCAAAGACTAGCCAAGGACGGTTACGAAGCTTTAAAGGAATTTGATAGCAATAACGACGGGCTCATAGATAATAAAGACGATAAATTTAAAGATCTTAAAATTTGGCAGGATGCAAACTCTAACGGGATCTCAGATGAAGGCGAGCTAAAGAGCTTAGATGAGCTAGGCATAGCGAGCCTAAGCCTAAACCACAACGAGGTAAACGAAGATCTGGGAGGCGGCAACACCCTAAGCCTAAAAGGAAGCTACATTAAAAAAGACGGCACCGCTCATAGTATGGGCGATCTAAATTTCAACGTAGATACGATAAACTCTAAATTTAAAGATGAAACGCCGTTAAGCTCCGAAGATATGGCTAGAGCAAATATCAAAGGCTTTGGATTACTAAGAGATCTAAGATCGGCCGCTGCTTTAAATAAAGAGCTAGCTGCCGCACTAGATAGCTACTCTCGCTTAAATACCAAAGAGGAGCAGCTCAAGGCTCTACCTAATCTTATAAATGCCTGGAGCGAGACTGCTGCAAGAAGCGGAAATTCTAATGCCGCGGGCTACGAAGTAAGCCTAAAAGGGGTGAAGCTTCCAAGCAATGTAAATTTAGGCGCAGGATCAAACATCAATGTAGATGCAGACGGTAACGTGATAAACTCCGGTAATCCAAACGCCAGAAGACTAAGCCTTACTCCGTCTCAATACAGAGCGCTTCTAGATAGTTCTAAATCCGTAGATGAGAGCTTGCTAAAGGAGTTTGAGAGTATAAAATATAAGATCAAAGTAATCGATGCTTTCACCGGCTCAAAGACTGCGGAGCTCTATTATATAAGCAATGACGATATAAAAGCTATCATCAAAAACACGAACGAAACTTATGAGAAAATTTTAAACTACTCCTATGCATCGCTACTAGCTCAAACGAGACTAAAAAGCTATGCGGATCTGATAAGTCTGGATATGATCTCCGTGCTTAACGATACGGCTGCGGGCGGCGCCTCGGCGGGCGGTAATTCAAAATCCGATACCGCAAGCGGCGGCGCAAATACATCTGCTAAGCCGAAGTATGATTTCAGACTAAATTTCACCAAAGTAATCGATAAATTTAAAGAGATAAACCTAGGCGACCCGAAGAAGGCTTTCGTGGACTTGGCGGAGTTTGCTACCTTGTTTCAGAGCAAAAAGGAGTTCGCCGCAGGACTTAGCCTACTTGCAGAGTTCGCATACGGAGCGAATAAACGAGGGGTGCTCGGCGAATATGTAGCCGCCATAGGCCAAGAGACGCAAAATAAGCTAGACATAGCGACAATAACCTCTAATTCCAGCGGCACCAATGCAAATGATATGATGGTAGGGTCTACCGGCAACGATAATATCAGCGCAGGCAACGGCAACGACATCCTTTATGGCGGCGAAGGTGATGACACTCTTTATGGAGAGAACGACAACGATATCTTAGAAGGCGGAGCCGGTAATGATCGTCTAGAGGGCGGAGCGGATGACGATACCTATGTATTCGGTAGAGGCGACGGAGCGGATACCATCTATGATTATAGTGGCAACGATACGATTAAATTTAAAGAGGGGATTAGCCTAAAAGATCTAATTGTAAAAAGAGCTCAAGATATACAGCATCTTGAAATTTCCATTAAAGGAACCGAAGATAAGATTACTATAAATAATGCCTACAATTGGAATGGAAGCTACTATAATAACGGCATGATAGAGAATTTCGAATTTGCAGACGGAACGAAACTATCGCTTAGCGAACTAGAAAAACAAACTATGTTTAAAGGAACCGATGCCAACGATTCTATCTACGGAGCAAATGCTAGCGATGAAATTCATGGGCAAGCCGGAGACGATACGATATTCGCCAATAATGGAGACGATATCCTTTATGGCGATGCCGGTAATGACACCCTTTACGGTCAAGACGGTAACGACACCCTATATGGTGGCGAAGGCAACGATACCTTGGCCGGATATAACGGCAACGACATCCTTTATGGCGGCGAAGGTGATGACACTCTTTATGGAGAGA
>NZ_CALIJF010000410.1 GCF_938018035.1 uncultured Campylobacter sp.
CGGTCACCAAGATCGATCACGACGGCACGACCTACGTAGAGATCGAGGATACGAAAGCCTTTATGCCGCTTAAAAACCGCATCAAGGGTGAAAATTTCAAGATCGGCGACGTGCTGCAAGCCGTCATCAAAAACGTAGCGATCGACAAATCCCACGGCATCAGGCTGGAACTTTCGCGCACCAGCCCGAAATTCCTAGAAGCCCTGCTCGCCGCCGAAGTCCCAGAGATCAAAGACGGCAGCGTCATCATCCAAGCCTGCGCCAGAATCCCCGGCAGGCGCGCCAAGATCGCACTTAGCGCCGTCTCGCCAAACGTCGATCCGGTAGGCGCCACCGTCGGCAAAGGAGGCGCTCGAATCGATGCGGTGAGTAGATTCTTAAGCAAAAATTTGCAAGACGGAAGCGGCGGCGAGAGCATCGACGCGTTTGAATACTCCGCAAGCCCCGAAATTTTGATCACTCGCGCGATGGCGCCCGCGATCGTAAACTCGGTCAAAATAACGCAGGACGGCAAAGCGATCGTCTACGTAAACCCCGATCAAAAAAGCAAAGCGATCGGCAAAAATGGTCTAAATATCCGCCTCGCCTCGATGCTGTGCGGCTGCGAGATCGAGCTTATCGAAACCGGCTCGGCGAGCGAGAAAAAGGTATCCAAAGAAGAAGGTCTTAAAAATCTCGAAGCGCTTTTCGGCGAGCTGTAGAGACGAAGCGCACTTCGCTTTTTAAAATTTTGTAAGTTACGCGCTCTATAAAATTCCATGCCTACCAAATTTTGCAAATTTAGTAATTAGTGGAATTTCGTAATTTAGTACTCCACGAAATTCTATATTACGTAGAATTTTACGCCGTTTCGGAATTTTAAAATTTAGCGTCAAAACAAATTTTGACCAAAATTTTACGGCGCAGAATTCTAAGCTTAAATTTTATTCATCGCGGATTTGAATTGATGCTATATTTAAATTTACACAGCGCGCAAAATTCCGCCCCAAGATAAGCTGCGCCTACCGCTCGTATAAAATTTCCGATATTATGTATCAAACGCACCTAGACCTATATAAATATTTCAGCTAAAATTTAGCTAAAAATATCTTGCAAAGGTCTAAGAATAAATATGGCTCAATCTCACGTAATCTCTGCATTGATTGAAAAACATTCCGAACTTCAAGGAGAGATACGCTACTATCAAGATTTACTGCAAGAACTAAAAACCAACCTAGATACCATAACTAAATCCATAAGAGTATTTGATCCTAGCTTTGATACTAAGCAAATAAAGATAAAACTACATAGAAAGAACTATTTTGGACATGGTAGGCTTATGAGAAATGTAATAGAGATAGTAAAGAATAATAGTAAGGTAACACCACAACAAGTAGTAGATAAAATCAAGGAACAACACGACGCCATAAACATCAATTACATAAAAACTACCGTATATGGAGTGATGTATAAACTTGTGGATAGAAGAATTTTTAAGTTAGAAGTTGTTAATGGAGTAAAGTTGTATTCAATAAACAATGACTAGCCATAATATTTATCAATAGCGTGGTGCAAGAATCAGATCAAGCTCCCAATCTCTCCGCTACCCTATGATTACCACCTTGCCAGTATCCACAGAATTCATTTGAAATCGGAGCTTCTAAGCACTTTCTTAATATATCTCTGCTTATATTTGCATTATTCATTCTCCTAGTATCCTCACGATATGCTATCTCGTTAGCATAGTTTGAGAGATAAAGAACTCCGATCTTATGAACTTGCCCGTATTGCATACGTCTAAAACGAGCGTTATAGCTCTCTGATTGATTATTATTTTCTCCTTGCGGACCACTGTATTCTATTTCATGTGTTACTACTTGATGATTATAGTGAGCTGATAAATCAGAGTATCCATTGTTCTCATCAGTATGAATTTCACTTCCTACTTGTATAAATTTCCTTGTGATTTTATTAATATCAATAGGGTTTTCACTCTTTAAAACAAACGTCCTGGTTCTGTTTGCTCCACTTCCAAATTCGTTTCTTTGACGCAGTGATATTACCACTCTCTTGCTAGGTTTTACTACTTTTCGCCTATCTATTCTTTTGCTTCTATGATTTTTAGGTCTTATGTAGTGTCCCACATATACTCCATCTAACTCACAAATTCCTTGAAACTGCTTATCATCTTGATACTCCATTAAGCTTTCTCTTATTTTATGAAGCAATACAAAAGCTGTTTTATATTGCACGTTTAACTCCCTACTTAATTGAAGTGCCGATAAACCTTTAGCAGAATTTGTAAAAAGAGCGATCGCCATTAGTATAGCTTGAAGTGAGAGTTTGTGACCGTGAAAGATAGTGCCACTAGTTACGCTAAATCTCTTTTGGCATTCCATACATTTAAACTCATTTCTAGTTTTTATGAAGCAAATTTTGCTGCAATTCCCACATATAGGACATATCGGGTTGCCGTCATTCTCAAACCATCTTATCTTGGCAAAATGAGCTAATGCTTGTTTATCCGTCATCTTGGCGATTTGAATTAAGGAGAGACCTCTTGCAGAGGCGGATAGTAAGAAGTGTTGTGCCATTGTGTCCTCCTTGTAGAGCCTTTTTATATTTTTGAGATTGTATTATATTCTATTATATATTTAAAAAAGCTTAATATCATATATAATCGGGTATTTTATT
The DNA here is from genome assembly GCF_938018035.1 of uncultured Campylobacter sp. Classification (GTDB taxonomy): domain Bacteria; phylum Campylobacterota; class Campylobacteria; order Campylobacterales; family Campylobacteraceae; genus Campylobacter_B. Next base: position 2,674 of record NZ_CALIJF010000410.1, read on the forward strand.
AGTGCTATAATATATGATAAATTAAAAATAAATTTATTAAGTTAAATTTAGATAAAATCACATACTAAACAAGGGGCGATAGTAAATGACACTAGCACAAATGGTTGAAGAAATTCATAAGCAAATAGAGATAAAAGAGCTTAAAGACATCACTAAAAAAGAGATGTCTGATAGGCTAGGCATTGCAAATATAACATATATAGAGTGGCTAAGAGGAGTTAATAGTCCGCAAGGAATGAGCGCTCTTTTAAAAATGCTTGCAATGCTAAGAGACGATAGAATACCTATGGTCGTTAGAAGCTGGCAACATAATAGACGAATTTTAAAGCTATGCCATATTATCCATAAAATTCATAAGCAAATAGAAGATCTTGAAATGAAAGACATATCTCAAAAAGAGATGGCTCAAAGACTAGGAATTTCACTAAGTGCTTATGCCTCTTGGCTAGGAGATACTAAAAAACCAAAAGCTATGAGTGCACTTCTTGATATGTTGGCTATGCTTGATGATGAGGATATGGTTATGGTTGTTAGGGAGTGGGAGAGTAGCAATGTGGGTTAGAGGTAAAATCTTATGAATCTTTTTGAGGATAGAAGTTTAGTAATCAAGCAAATAATGCTAGATGAATTTAGTGTTTTGGAAAGGTATAATGCACTCAAGGCATATCAAACAAAGAAAAATTTTATAAAGAATGTAAAAGAGGAAAAATTTCAAGAAAGTTTTTTAAAAGATATTTTTGTAGATTGTCTTGGATATACACTAGATACACAAAATCCAAATAATTTTAACCTAACAAGAGAAGAAAAAACTAAGATTGATGGTAAAAAGGCTGATGGTTGTATAATTATAAACAACAAAGTTGTTGGAATTATCGAGTTAAAAGGACAAAATACCAAGGATTTAGATAAAAGAGGATCAAGAGATTTTAGCCCAGTAGAACAAGCTTTTAGCTACTTATCTTCATTTGACAATAAATTTGCAAAATACGTTATTGTTAGTAATTTTGATGAGATTAGATTTTATATCAAAGATAGATTAAAATTTGAAAGTTTTAATCTGCTTGAGCTAGATTTTGAAAATTTTAAATTTTTGCACGCACTAATCTCGTTTGAATCCATCAAAGAAGATTTGCCTTTCTCACTAAAAGAGCGTAGTAGCTCACAAGAGACCTCAATTTCTAAAAAATTTTATGATGATTATTCAAATTTTCGTATAGAGCTTTTTGAAAATATATGTAAAAATAATAGTGCTTTTACAAAACAAGAGGCTCTAAAATTTACTCAAAAAATATGCGATCGATTGATATTTATATTTTTTGCTGAGGATTGTGGACTTCTTGCCAAAGATACT
>NZ_CALIJF010000411.1 GCF_938018035.1 uncultured Campylobacter sp.
AAATAAAATTTAATCGGTCGCCAAATGAAAGTTAAATTTGAAAATTCAATCGCGAGCTTAACCGCATTTCAAAGTTGAAATTCTGCGGCAGGCTTTGTCTTTTGAAGTTATGAAGCGGAATTTCAAAGGAAAAACGACGCTTGAAATTTTATGGAATTTGCGGATTTTGATGCAGTGAAAAGCCGAAATTTTGTGGTGGTGGGCTCACTAGGACTTGAACCTAGGACCATCCGGTTATGAGCCGGATGCTCTAACCAACTGAGCTATGAGCCCGCCAGCGGTAAAAAAGAAATGTGATTTTACAAAAATAATCTTAAAACGGCGTTAAAATTCTAACCGCAGAATTTTATGAAACTTAGGCCCGCTCAAATTGTGGCTAAATTTCACGCCAGAGCGCGCGACTTTATCTGATTTTCGATCAGATCACTTTCGTGCGCACAAGGCGGCGTAAATTTAAGGCAAAATTTATATAAATTCCAGCTCTTAAATTCGCCGCCATAATCTAATCCGCTTTTAAATCGCGTGAATTAATAGATTTTTTTCACGCTAATAGGCTCAGATAGCATTTTAGGGACGCCAGGGAATTCATACGCTCTTCGGCAGATATTATTTTCGGCATCGGGACCTTTTTCTACAGTGAAGGTTTTCTTTTTGGCATCTACGCTAATTACGAAGCATCTATCCCCTTTGCCGCTTTTAAGATACGCTGAATTTGCTCCGTTAGGCTCTAAGGGAACGTATGTCATAATTGAAAAATCTCCAAATTTACCACTAGTTGTATAGTAAGAGCTTATATCAGTTTCAATAGTCATTAAATTTGTCGCCAACTTAGCAATCTCCGCATCATCTCTAGTAGCTACCCCAGGTAGCGCAGTCGCTACTGCAGGTAAAGCGATCGCTACGATGCATACTGTAGCTATTACCTTCGATACGGACCACTTTTTGAGGCGTTACGTCATATTCGTAGTTTTGCAGCGACTTTGCGGCGACGATAAGCGAGCTTTTATTTTTGCGCACCATATCGTTGGTGAAGGGCAAAAATATAAATTTGCCGTATACCATAAGACCTAATCCCGCGGGAGCGGTCCGACTAAAACGGTTAAGGATCGAACCCGACAAATAAGTTAAAATAGCCAAGATCCAACCGCCTAGAAAAAACCAAATAATGTTGCCTAAAATACGCATATTTTACCTCTTTATAAATTATGTAAATCAAGCAAGCCGCCTGCTAGAGACGTTGCACAGCCTACCATTGCTTTTGCGGCGTATTTTATGCGACCTGCACGCTATACCGCACAAAACGAGTCGTATGCGCGCAAAATCCCATGCGCAAAACAACTGTAGAATGATAGGGGGGGGGGTTAACGATTGGTAACAAGCGCTTTTGCGCGATAAAATTTTAGTACGCAAATGGCTGCGGCAAGGGAGTTTGCGAAATTTAAAATTTATTTTGAAAAAGTTAGGAATTTTAAAATTTTAACGCTAGGATTTTGAAAAATTTTATAAATTTTTATGAATTTTACGAATTGAAATTTTAAAATTTTCATAGCG
>NZ_CALIJF010000412.1 GCF_938018035.1 uncultured Campylobacter sp.
CGATAGAATTTAAGCCGATCGACGAGATGAAATTTCAAATCTTTACCCTCAAAGATGCGCTGTTAGCAAACCCCGATCTCGGCGTCGTCATCAACGCCGCGAACGAAGCGGGCGTAAATGCGTTTTTGCAGCAGCGGTGCCGCTTCACCGACATTGCGCGTGTCGTGCTAAAGTGCGTGGAGAAATTTAACTCGCCTAGCGTAACGGACGCGGACGCGCTTGTAGCGGTGGATGCGAGCGTGCGAGCGTATGCAAACGAGCTGCTGAAATTTAACGGGGAGCTTTAAGCCTAGCTTTGCCTGCTTAAATTTAAATGTTAAATTTAGGCTATCTTGCCGCAAGCGGTGAAATTTAGGATCAAAAATTGTTAGGCGTACAAACAACTATCGTAAATTTGGAAAAAGAGCGCCGCAAGCTGCTGCAAAGCCGCATAAAATGGAAAATAATAAGCCTGCTTAAAGCCTGTGCGATATTTATCCCTGCGGTTTTCTTAATGAGATATATGGCTAGCCAAGAGGGTACACCTTTGGGAATGCCGTATCTTTTATTTGGTCTAAGCATAGCGCTATATTTTACTTATAAGCTATTTTACGAAAAAACCTACAAAGTCAAAACGCGAGAATTCGCGTTGCAATACAAAGCCCTCTATATAATGCCATACATCGAAAGTCTAGGATACAAATACAATAGATTCGGCGCCGTAACCCAAGAGCAAGACATCCTGCAAAGCGGGCTTTTTAATCAATATGCAAATTCTGGCGGAGATGATTTGATATACGGAAGCATAGACGGCGTGGACTTTAGCTTCTGCGATATTTGGATGTCTAAAGAGACTATAGATGATAGTTTTTTCACTTTGACTTATGAAAAGAAGGAAATGGAGATATTTCAAGGTCTTTTTTTCGCAGCCGATTTTCATAAAAAGATTAGATCCGACATTTTTATTCTTCCAAGAAAAATAAAGCTACCGCACGGCGTCTTGGAAAGCGGTGCAAGATCTTGCAATATGGATAACGCGAAATTTAACAGATCTTTTGCGGTATATACAAAAGATGCGGTCGCCGCAGCGTATGTACTCACGCCCGTGCTGATGGAGAAAATTTTATTTTTAAAAACGCTTGCGAAATCGGAGATCGCGCTTAGCTTCAGAAAAAGTAAAATTTATATAAAAATACCTCGCGGATACGATAGCTTTGAGCCCGATCTAAATAGGCCAATACGCGGTGATAGGCTCGCGAGTAAGATACAAATCGATCTGGACGCGATGCTGCAAATCGTAAAAATTTTAAGGCTGAATGAAAAAATTTGGACGTCTTAACGGGCGCAAGGCGGAGCGAGGCAAGCGAGCAAAACGAGGCAGGGCGGGGCGAACAAATAGAACGCACAGCTCGCGCAAGCAGCCGTAAAATTTAGCGGCATATAAACAGCGTGCGCCTATTGCGCCGTATCGGGCGCAGATTTACGCTGTGCCGCAAGGTTGCGCCATTAAATTTAATAAATAGAGGTTGGGCGTGGATATTAAAACCGTAATAGATTTAGAAAAGCAGCGCAAACAGCTTAAGAAAAGTCGCAAGCTTTGGAAAATTTTAAGTTACCTCGTAGCGTTTGTGGTTTTCGGTCCGATGCTTGCACTCGCATTGATAATCATCTTTCTTGATTTTCCCAAACTCGATCTCGGCGTAGAAAGTTTATTTCTTTTAGTCGCGTCTATTTTAGCAATAATCAGTACGAGAGATGAATTTTACGAGTGGATTTTTGAGCGCAAAACCGAGCGATTTTTGATGCGCTACAAAGAGCTATATCTCAAGCCTTATATCGAGAGTCTGGGCTTTTCGTATAAAATGGGCGCGCTTTTTCAGGAAAAAGAGGTGAGGCAGAGCGAGATATTTGACGGATTTGATAGATTTCGCGCGGACGATCTGGTTTACGCAAGCGCGGACGGAGTGGATTTTATGTTTTGCGACATAAGGCTGGAAAAGGAGACCGGCAGTGGAACTTCGTCATTTTTTAAAAAGAGTTACACTACATTTTTCGAGGGGCCTTTTTTGTGGCAAATTTTAATAAAAAAATTGACTCCGATGTTTTTGTTTTTTCGGGCGCGGCGGCACCCACAGGCATAGATTTGCCGCCTTCGGGGCTGCCACGCGGGCTATGGAGCGACCGTAAAATCATAATAGATAATGCAGATTTCAACGCAAATTTCTCGGTTTATGCAAGCGATACGGTAGCGGCTATGTATGTCTTGACGCCCGCGCTGATGGAGAAAATTCTATCTCTTAAACAGCTCGTAAAATCGGATATCTCGCTGAGCTTTAAGCAAAATAAAATTTATATCGCGATATCTCGCGGCGCCGATAGTTTCGAGCCGAGCTTGGATCAGCCGATACTCAATGCCCGCATCGCAAAGGATATCAAGGCGGATCTAGACGCGATGCTGCAAATCGTAAAAATTCTAAAGCTGAATGAAAAAATTTGGACGTCTTAACGGGTGCAAGGCGGGGCGAGGCAAGCGGGCGAAACAAGTAAAGCGGGGCGGAACAAACGAAACACGCGGCTTGCGCAAGGAGCTGCAAAATTTAGCGACATCCAAGCGAAACGCACCAAAATCGCGCCATATCTGGCGTAAATTTACGCTGCGCCGCGAGTTTGCGCCATTAAATTTTACGTGGATTTTGGAAAGATCATGAAATTTTGCGCGGGATTTCGGCATGGGGATTTTGGCAAAATCGTGAAATTTCGCGTAGAATTTCGGCGGGGATTTGACGTCACGGCGAAATCTTGTATAGAATTTCGGCAAGGGTAAGATGATAAAATTTCGGCGGAATTTTACGAAAAGTTAAAATTTGCTTGCTATTGAGAGATTTTTTTGATATACTGCCGTTTCTTTTTGGCCCCGTAACTCAGTTGGTAGAGTGTCACCTTGACATGGTGGAAGTCGTTGGTTCGAGTCCAATCGGGACCACCACTTAAGTTGTTTTCAAATTTTAACCGCTTCATTTGCGCGCACAGCACTTATCTTAAATTTAGTTATTCCAACCTCTTTCATTTTTATTTTAGATATAATTTTCCCGAAATACTATGAGATCGGTTAAGCAGATCAATTAGATAAATTTCTGATCGGTAATCGATTAAATTTAGAAAGGAGTATCGGCGATATATGGGGCAGTATGTTATAAAAACCTTAGACTACTGCGCAGAAAAGGGACTGCAGCTACAATGGGAAAAGGACTTCGCGATCTCCGTCAATGCTCCAGGAAACGAAGTTACTATAAGGGCGAATAAAAGCGGGCTTATATCTCTTGCCAGGCATTTGCTTACTTTAGCGCAAGATTCTGCGCCGAAACATTCGCATATACATCTGGATGAGTATAATTCGCTTGAGGAGGGCTCGGCGGAACTTATATTGGAGAAAATATGAACACGAATAGCATCAATGTAGATGGAAAGAGTTATTATACTCCGCAATCAAAGGGATTGGGATTATACTTGACGGCGCTTGATGAATAACGGTATAGTGCGCAAAAGGAGAATAAAATCAGTGCTGCCGAATAAAATTTATATAAAAGACAATCCTCTAACTATCGATGAGGAACTTATGGGGCATGAGTATCATAAATTAGATATTAAAATTCTAGAAGACAAAAAGCTTGTGGTCTTAGGTTTTACTACAAATTTGGCTATGTATTATTTCGCAAAAAACATTTTAACATCATCGTATGATGAAAGAATCTCATACCTAGAGCTTTTTCCTTATGAATATTGGGTGGGAGGAGCGCGATTTGCAAAAAATAGCGCTCAACTATGCATAGATATAGAGGAATTTATCAAAATGGACGAAGCGGAGTGCTGCATAGCGGACGATATGGACAGGTATAAATTTGAGCTGGATTTTAAAACATTCTACCAAAGCGTTACATTTTATTTCCCTAATACGAAGGATTACATAAATTTCGCCAAATATCTGCTAAGTATGAGTATCTACAATAGAAAAAATAGGGTAAAATTTTATAGCGAAGATTATACGTTGATTTTACAATATTGCAGGTTTGTCATATGAGAAATTTAGAGCGATCGAAAATAAAATTTCTCTCATAGAGCCAAAATTTAAGGATCAGACGGTATGGCGCAAAACGCTATGAATAAAGCAAACCATAACGAAAAGGAGCAGCAAAATGTCAGATAGAATCGGCTATTTTTTTCTTGGCGTAGTATTCTTTTTATACCTTATAATTTTTGCAGTAAATAAAAATATAAAGATAGGCGAGAAATATATTAAATTTGATGATGCGGGTATTTTATGGGTATTGCCCGCAACTGTATTTTTAATAGCGGGTATTTGCTTCTTTTACCTCGCCTTCCGCTCTGAAAAGAACATAAAAAGATATCCGAAGTATATGTGGTGTAAGGACTGCTGTAAATTTTACATGTACGAGAATGTCAAAGATACGGATCAAATTTGCCCGGACTGCGGCAAAAAGCTAACGGAGTATAAAAATGACGGCGTGTATCGACAAGGAAACGCCTCCGAGCAAAGCACTAAAACTCCGAAGATCAAAAAGCGTAAATTTAAAAAGCGATGAAATTTGATTTGTTATAGAGGAATATATAAAAATGCTAAATAGAATTTTTGCATTAATCGGCTTTTTTGCTTTTTTCGCATGGGGACTAGCGGCCGCTTTATTGGGAAAAGTCGATATAAAGCCAGACTTTATGGCATCTGTAAAGCTTGAAAGCGCGTATCTGCGTATCATCATAGAAATTTTATGCTTTGCGGCGTGCGCTTTCTTTGCATATCTCGCATTTCGCCCTGAAAAAAGCATAAAATATTATCCTAAATTTATGCGTTGCAAAGGGTGTTTTAAATTTTATAATTTCTCGGACGTTAAAGATAAGAGCA
>NZ_CALIJF010000413.1 GCF_938018035.1 uncultured Campylobacter sp.
AACGGGATTATAGCGTTTTTAGCTTAAATTTAGCCAAAAGACGGTTTGAATTTCGGCATGCGATAAATTTCAGCTTCACATTTTTTGCATTTTTGTGTTTGCCCGATCGCGACACCCAGTTTTTCGTTTAAATCCCAACGTGCAAGAATTTTAGCCTGCTCAAATTTACCTTGTATCGCGCTGAAATTTAACTTACTTAAGGATTCTGCTCGCATCTTAGAATTTAAAATTTAGCTTACTTAAAATTCCGCAAGTCAAATTTAAAATATCCTAAAAATTTTACTATCTCACACCACGCAAAATAAATAAAATTTATCGCTTTTTAGGTATCATAAGCAAGCAATAAAATGAACGAAGGAGAGAAAATGAAGCAAGTATTTTTGGCGTTTGCGCTGTGGCTCGGTTTTAGCGGGGCTGCTTTTGCGATGCAAGATACGGAGCCAAACGAGGCACAAGGACAAAATTCTACGGGAGTTAAAATTTTAAGCGACGAGTTTTTTAAGCTGTCCGCAAGAGAATACGCGAATGCAGTCGGTCGCTGCCTACCTTCCCATATCTATGACTATTGCGATAAAATTTATTCATTGGAAATTTCACGACTTATAAAGGAGTGCGGTTTCGGCGATGGAAAATATAGCGCTTGTCAAAATTTATTAAATATTGCGGATAGGAGTTGCTTTGAAAAGGATCAAATTGAAAATTCCTTGGCGTGCGGTTTATCCAGTGAAATTCTATTTAGAACAAATAGACCGTCAATTGGATTAAAACGATTAATAAGAGCTTGCGAAGTGGGCAAAATAGAAGATTTTTGCTTACTTTGTGCAGGAGCTCATTTTTACTATGATTTAGACATAGAAGAGGTAATAAAATATATGACGATGACGCGAGATTTGGCGCATGACAAAGAGCGCTATAATAAAATTATTACAAAATTGGAAAATTGCAAAGCCGACAAAGAATGCAATCCTGCAAAATTAGAATTTCAATAAGCAAACGGCGATATAGCAAATACGTCGGGCTAAATTTCTAAATTTAAATAGCAAAAGAAAGATCGCTATGGCGGATAGGCTGATCGATATCGGGCTCATTTTGTTTTTCGGCGGCTTTTACATGCTATATAAACGGCGTATGCGGGATCGGCAAAGACTATATGCAGCGCAATAAAATAGACTTCGTGCGCTGGATGTTTA
>NZ_CALIJF010000414.1 GCF_938018035.1 uncultured Campylobacter sp.
TTTTTAACATCACTAGGAATTAGGTGATTTTTATACGATGCTTTCGTATAAAAATTCCATATCGGTGCGGAGTATGCGGGCAGCTGCGAGACGCTGCTAACCTGCCCCGATACGATTTTGCCTTGGACTTTGAAAAATCCGAGCGTAGGGATGGTAAAAGCGACCGTCATAATAAGCAGCGCTAAAATCGCGTAAATTTTATATTTTGGCATTTCGTCTCCTTTAAATTCTCCCCCTTGCGGGGGAGAGTGGGGCTAGTTAAGACCCGCGTTCTCATCGACCCATTTTAGGTATTCGATGATATCTTTGATCTCTTCATCTTTCATATGCTGATTTGGCATGCGAAGGTTGAAGTAATTTATCATTGCCTTAACGTAGTCGTCTTCGTAGAATTTAGCAGGGTCTTTGATGAAATCGGCTACCCATTTCTCGCCGTTTTCGTGGCGGAGTAGGACGCCCGTTAGATCAGGACCGGAGCTTACTTGACCGATGACGTGGCAGCCGTTGCAGCCTCCGCGTAGGTAAGCCTTTTCGCCGTTAGACGCAGCCTCGCTCATAGGAGTGGAGAGCTCGCGGATTAGGTTATTTTTAGCGCGAAGTCCGACATCTGCGGTTTTTACTAGATACTGCCAAACTTGACCTTCCCAAAGTATCGCGCCGTTCATATCGCCCGCTTTTACCGCGGCGTCTGCCTTGGCTTTGGTTTCAGGAATTTTGCCGTATTGATCTAGCGCGTCATCGACTAAAGCCTTGACCTTAGGATACTTCTCGTAGTTTTTCTCTTTTAAGAATTTAACAACTGATTGAATAACATCGTCGGTGGCTTTATTCGTAGCTACTACCTTGTCGTATTCGGCTTTTAGAGCCTCCGGGCTAAGAGCTTTTAGCATAGAAGCTTTAGCTGAAGTGTATTTTTTATTCGGATCTTTTACGTATAGATATCCGAACATCTCAAGGTGCAACGCAGAGCAGAATTCAGTGCAGTAGAAAGGAAATACGCCCTCTTTATCTGCGATGAAATTTACGCTCGCAGTCTTGCCCGGCTCAAGCGACATATGCAGATCGTAATCATCAACCGTAAAGCCGTGAGTTTCGTCCTCGGCACGCTCTAAATTTGTCATATAGATCGTTACGTTATCGTCCTTATTAACCTCGATGTGCTCAGGATTAATATGGCTGCGGATCGCTGTAGCATAGACTTTTACGTTTTTGCCGTCGCGCTCGATGCGCTCCTGACCTGCTAGCGTCATAGCAGGGTGTTGCTTGCCGGTACGAGAGTTTGTTCCCATAGTATAGGTAGGTTTCGTATGAAGCTTGCTAGCTGCGATAGAAACTACGTCGTGCGGCTCACCTAGACCGATAGGAAGATCGTAAAGCATCTCCATTTTAGGTCCTGTAATATCGATAAGCTGGTGATTTTGCGGATGAAGCGGTCCGATAGGATTAAATCTATCGATCGAAAGCTTATCCAGTGCGATTACGTATTTGCCGACAGGCTTAGAGGATTTGCCCTCCATGGAGTCGAGGTGACCGATATTGTAGTGGACGTTGATCCTATCTAAAACCTTTAGCGTTTTGTAGTTCCATTTTACGATCTGGCTATCGACGTAAAGCGATGTATAGATTACGCCATCTTGCGAATCGAAGGTGTTATGCAAAGGTCCAAGACCAAGCTCTGCTTGTCCGTGAAGCGTCTTTTGCATATCTAGGATCGGAATTCCGTATGGATCCTTGCCTGCATATTCTTTCTTATCAATTAGCTCTTTGATCTTTTTGAAATCATAAACGCTGGCGTGAGTATCTAGTTTACCGCCGATAATGATATAGCGACCATCAGGGCTAACATCGACGCCGTGAGGGGATTTGGCTTCAGGGATCAAAAATAGCGCTCCCGCTTTTACGGCGGCGTCTATCGTAACGATTCTGTGTCCGTTTACGACCTTATAGTTTTTGCTGTCTTGAGCAAGCTTTTCTAGAATTTGCCAGTTGTAAACGTGCAGGTAGTCGGTATCGTTGCGGCTCATACCGGCTTCCATCGGAGGCAGACCCTTTTCGATGCCGCCTGTGTACATTTCGGAGTTAAAGCTGTTGGTAAACGCCCAGCCGAAGCTCTCGCCCTTACCTGCGTCACTTAGATCTTGCATATATGGAGGAAGCTCTAGAGAAAAGGATTTATTTACGTCGATTTTACCTTTATCGTAGTCAAATTTCCATAGCGTTACTGCACCGCGATAGACTGCTTGATACTCCTCGATTGGGTGCCAGTCGTTATCGAAAGGGGCTGCGTATTGGCTGGTTTCGATGACGTATTCGGTATTAGGCGTTACGAAAGAGCCGCCGTGATCGCTTTTGATTACGGGATTTACGACTATTTGAGTAGTTTCGAAATCTGATAAATTTATAACCGCGATTCTTGGGTTTGCCTTATCGTTGATAAAGAGATAATCGCCCACATACTCGCCGTTTTTCTCGCTGAAATTTGGATGGTGAGTATCGCCCCAGTTGATCTCTTTGCCGTTAATGGAGCCCGATCTTAAGACCGCCTTGCTCTCCTCGTCAAAGCCGTATCCCTGCCAAGGCTCCGGGGTAAATACGCCGATATATTTGTAGATCCTCATCGACGGCACGCCGTAAACGATCACCTGTCCGCTTTGACCGCCGGAAGAGAAGACCATATAATCGTCCTTCCTACCGGTCGGCTGATAGGTCTTAGCCGCCGCTAAAACGTCTTTTTCGCTTAAATTTCGCTCCTTCATCACGCGCTCTAGGTCGCTATCCGCGGCACACAGGGCGCTTGCGGCGAACAAAACCGAGCCCAAAAGCACGGGTTTGAAACTTTTTAACATACTAATCCTTTCTTAGAATTTTAAAATTTTACCTGATTTGCTGACTACGAGGATCGCTTCCCCGTCTGCGTACATCGCTAAAAATTCGCTTTTTAAATCCACAACCTCCTTTAATCCTGCTTTTTGATTTTCGTAAATTTTATCTTTAGTAGCGATAAACTGCGTGCCGCGGGCGCACACGATGGATTTGATCCAAGAGCCCACGCTTTTGCGCTCGCCGCTTTTTAAATTTATAAAATTACCCTCTATATCGCCTGCAAATAGCGTCCCATCGCAGTCTGCAAGCGCAGTGGCTATAGAGCCGCTTAAATTTTTATCGCCAGCTTCGGCTGAAATTTCGCTTCGAGTTTTAAGCCCCTCGTCTTGAAATTTTGCGCCTTTGAATTCTAAGCTTTGAAATTCCGCGCTCTTTGCGCCGCTAGCTTTCGTTTTATTTGGCTCGGAGGCTTGCACGATTTTCGTGCTATTAAATTCCGCATCTTTAAATTTCACGCTACCAAGCTCTCCCTGCGTAGCGCGATTAGGCGCTGTATCGCTGCCGCTAAATTTAGTCGCGACAAGATCTGCGCTAAAACAGGCTACGCCGTTCCAGCTTGCGACGCAAAGTCCGTTAGCGCCCAGGCTAACGGCATTGATCCTGCCGTAATGAAACGAAATTCCGCGCAGCCCATCTGGGGCGGAATTTCTATTTAAAGATTGCCCGTTCGCGGTGGAATTCTCGCCTGAGGCGTAGTCGCCATCCGCGCTGTTATCAGGGTCTTCGTCTAATCTTATTAGTTGATTTTTATCCACTACCGCGTAAATCGCGTCTTTTGCGGCATAGATCGCATCTATTTGGGCTGTGCCGTTACGCCCCGTCTTAAGCGTGCGTAAAAACTTTAGTCTATCGTTTAGCACCGCGATTTCGGCTCCGCCCCAAGCTAGATAAATTTTGCCGTTTTTAAAATTTAGAGCCGTGATTTCATTATCGCTGTATTTTTGCGCGAACTCCACATCCCATTTAGCAGTATCAAACATCCTAAGCTCGCCGCCACTGCCGCATAAAAGCAGTCGGTGCGAGCTTGCGTCGAATGCGCCCAGACGCAGCGTGGAGTTTAGATCAAAGCTACCTGCTGCTGCCATCTGCGATAAACAAATCAAAAAGGCAATACAAAATTTTATAAAATTCATCTTAATCCGCTCTTTGCGAAATGATACTACTCCAAGGCTTAAAAATCGGTTTAAAGCCTGAGCTATAATGAAATTCTAAGTTTTCTTAAAAATTGCGAAATTCTATGATATAAAAACAGCTCTAAGTGAAATTTTATTTTTCACATTTCGCTATAAATTCTGCTTTAAAATTATAATTTCAGTAAATTTTTATTTTGATAGATTTTTACAATTTGTAACGCTCCTTTAATTTTGTTTAAATAAAAAGTTAGTATAATCGCCAAAGTTTGTTTTAAATTTTACTGAAGGAGAAACTATGGAGTTTCTGACAAGTTTGTCTGAAAGCACTCAATTCTTTTTGCAGCTCATTATAGTCTTGGGCTGTTTGTTTTATGGTGCTAAAAAAGGTGGTATGGCGCTGGGAATTCTAGGCGGTATAGGCTTAGTGATCTTAGTGTTTGGATTTAGATTAGAGCCGGGTAAGCCGGCAGTGGACGTTATTTTAACTATCCTCGCAGTTGTCGTAGCAAGTGCAACGCTACAGGCTACGGGAGGGCTTGATGTAATGCTTCAAATAGCGGAGAAATTGCTTCGTAAGCATCCAAAGATGGTTTGTATCATCGCTCCAACTGTTGCGTGGACGCTTACAATCTTATGCGGAACGGGACACACCGTCTATACGCTGCTTCCGATCATCTATGACGTAGCTATTAAAAATGGGATTCGCCCTGAGCGCCCGATGGCTGCTTCTACGATCTCCTCGCAACTTGCTATCATCGCTAGCCCCGTTTCGGTTGCCGGCGTTTCGATGGTCGCGATCTTACTAGGTCAAGGCGTGCATATCGAGGGCTTTAGTACGTATTTGGATCTACTTAAATTAACAATCCCTTCTACTTTCATCGGTATGCTTGCGATCGGAACGTGGTCGATTTTTAGAGGTAAAGATCTAGATAAAGATCCGGAATTTCAAGAAAAGATCAAAGATCCAGAGCAGAAAAAATATATCTACGGCGAAAGTACGACCTTGCTAGGTCAAAAGCTTCCTAGGATTAAGTGGATCTGCATGTGGATATTCTTAGCCACTATTGCGCTAGTAGCGGTTTTAGGTTACGAAAAAAGCTTACGCCCTGCGTGGACTAAAAATGTTCCGGGCAAATCCGTAGAGATCATCGTCGATAAAAAGACGGTCAAAAATATCACGATCAAAGATGGTCAGGTCATTTCTATGGTGGACGGCGGTAAGGTCGTCTCAAACGTCAAAGAGTCTAAAGCCAAAGATGCGACGAAATTTAATAGCGTCGAAATTTACGACAAAGATAAAAAGCTAGCTCAAAGCATCGTCGCTCAAGACGGAAATGTAGTAATTACGACAGGTGATAAGAGCGAAAGTATCGCAAATGCAAGCATTGTCGTAAAAGATACTATGAAAAAGACCACAAATTTAAATATGGTCTTAACCATTCAAATTTTCATGCTCCTAGCGGCATCCATCATGATGATCGCTTCGGGTATAAAAGCGGGCAATATCGCTAAAAACGAAATTTTTCATAGCGGTATGATCGCGCTCGTAGCCATTTATGGAATTTCATGGATGGCAGAGACTATGTTTACCGCTCACATCGAAATGCTTAAAGCGTCGCTAGGTAAGGTCGTTATGGCGTATCCGTGGACATATGTCATCGTTTCGCTTTTGATTAGTAAATTCCTTAACTCTCAAGCAGCAGCGGTTGCTACTTTCGTACCGCTAGCGGTTAGCATCGGTATCGATCCGGGTCTTATTATTGCGTTTGCGCCGGCTTGCTACGGATACTATATCCTACCTACCTATCCGAGCGATCTTGCGGCGATCCAGTTCGACCGCTCCGGCACTACGCACATCGGCAGATTCGTCATCAACCACAGTTTCATTTTCCCTGGGCTAATAGGCGTTCTTACTTCATGCGCGATGGGCTTTATCTTCGCTCATATTTACGGCTATTTATAATAGTTGCGCTCGCGGGCATATGGCTCGCGAGCTTTTAAATTTCAAAATTCTTTAGATTAACGCTCCGTGCCCGCGCAAAGCTAAATCGTTTTAAATAAAATTTACGTTATAATCCCGCCAAATTCCACACAGGAGGCAGATATGCAAATCCCTATCGCATACGGCAAAGATGATCATCTAAATCTAGAGATAAACGAGAAAAATTTGCTCGGCGTTTTCGATCCAAACCCCGTGGCTAAATTTGACGAAACGGCGCTCATCGCAAAGGCTCTGGCAAATCCGATAAATCAAAAAAGCTTTGACGAGTTCATAGCGGGCGATGAAAAGATCGTCATCATCGTAAACGACGGCACTAGACCTACGCCTACGGCAAAAGTTTTAAAGCAAATTTACCCAAAAATCCGCGAGAAAAATAAAATTTTCATCATCGCCACGGGCTGCCATAGAGAGGGCACGCTTGATGAGTACGAGATGATCTTCGGTAAAGAAATTTACGCCGAGCTTAACGCCAAAAACGAAGTTCACGATCACGACTCCAAGCACGACGAGATGGTATTTTTAGGCGAGAGCAAAAACGGCACGCAGATGTATCTAAATAAAATCGTAGCCGAGGCTAAAAAAGTGATCGTCATCGGCTCGGTCGAGCCGCACTATTTCGCGGGCTACACGGGCGGCAGAAAGGCCTTTTTGCCTGGCACGGCGTCATACGAGAGCATCACGCAAAACCACAAACTAGCCCTTAGCTCCGACGCTCAGGCGCTGCGCCTAGAGGGCAATCCCGTGCATGAAGATATGATCGACGCGATGAAGGTTCTTGCGCACATCGACGTTTTTTCGATCCAGACGGTGCTTGATAGCGAGCACGGCGTGTATTACGCAAGCGCGGGCGACCTCAATGACAGCTTTTACGACTGCGTGAAAAAGGCCGACGAGGTCTTTTGCGTAAATATCCCGCGCAAGGCAGATATCGTGATCTCGGTCGCGCCCTATCCGATGGACGTCGATCTCTATCAAGCGCAAAAAGCCCTAGACAACGGCAAACTAGCGCTTGCTCAGGACGGAATTTTAATAATGGTCGCAAAGTGCCGCACGGGCATCGGACCAAAGCCGTTTTTTGATCTGATGGCTTCCGCCGATACGCCTAAAAAGGTGCTAGAAAAGATCAGCGCGGGCTTTAAGCTCGGCTACCACAAAGCCGCTAAAATGGCTGAAATCTCGCTCTGGGCGCAGACCTGGGCGGTGAGTGATCTAAGCGACGATGAGATGCGAGCCGTACA
>NZ_CALIJF010000415.1 GCF_938018035.1 uncultured Campylobacter sp.
ATAATTGTATAGCGTATATTCGTTTTGTATATCTGCTTTTACGCATTGAACATATTTCAATGTCAGATCAATGGCGCCGTCAAAAACTAACATAAAAATATCCATTTTAACAAGTCATAAATAGCATTAGATATTATAGCCACGACCACTACAATCAATAAGAATTTATATCGATATAAATTTGAATTTTTATGATGAAGGCTTTTTAAGAAAAGTTGATAATTCTCTATCGTGCTATCGTCCGATGTTTTATCTTTAAATTGATAGACCGTCATCCTTCGATTTGCGTAGCTTCCTATATATTGATTCCATAAATTATCTTCTAAAACTCTAAAGCTTTTTATTGGCCTACTTTTTTCGATCAACTCGGTTATGGAATCCAATATAATAAAAGTATTAATTTCTTTAAATTTTATCTTTTTATTTATTTGTTTTATAAATTGCCTATCTAAATTTATTGAGATACCAATCGTTTTTATCGTTTTTATAAACGGATTGGCCATTGTATCCGAAAGAACGGTATCCGTTATCTTATCTCTGATATTTCTAATCCTAAATCTAAAATAGCTATTTTTCTGTTTTTCTTCTACGCTCATTGTTATACTAGAATCGCCATTTATAGTGGTATTACAAAGCTTTATACCTCCGAGCTTGTATTCCCTTAATCTAAAGTCTAATTTGTTTTTATCTAGATGGGTCTCCTCGTTAAATATCATATTCAAGGTCTTACCGTCACAGAGCCTATCTTTTACATCCGCGAATTCTTCCTTAAGTATACCGAATGGAAATACAATTTCTATATTGAAATTTCTGTCAAAATTGTTATACTCTTTTCTAGAAATCAATATTCCTATTTCTATATACGAATGTTCATTGTCGTTTGGCAAAAAAATATTTAAATGCAGTATAGCATCTATCTTGTCGGCGACGTCTGAATCCACATTTATAAATATAGATTGTGTGTACTGCGAATTTGGATTTATTTTCATCTTCATTTTCTAGATATACTTGAACGATTGCGGTGCTACGAATTTCGGATATTGTAGATAAGGGCAAATAGGCTCCTTATATTTATTTACGGACTTAATTTTTATAGCAAACCCCATATTTTTACCGCTAAAATATTGAAAATATCGCTCTTTATCTATGCCGGCGTACAGGCTTGTTTTGTCCCATAGCTCTTCAGGACTTGCTTTTAAGATATCGTCAACTATGAACTCACCTACTATCTTACCGACCGGTTTTGTAGCATATATTTTGATTTTATCAATTTTTCTTTTAAAATTTACTTTTCTAAATTCAAATTGCTTTGTTCCATCAAAAATAGCTTGGACAAATTCCGGCTTAATGGATAATAATGCTGTCATTTACCATACCTTCTTTTAAAATTGCAAAAAAAGCTTCGTCCGTAAGCTTCGCAAAACCCCAGTAGACTTCTTCGTGACCTATAATTTCCCTAATCCTCTTTAAAATAACGCGTCTTTTAAATGATATATTGTATGTCATCTTTATTATTTTTGTATATTTTTTACTGATAAAAATATTTTTTAATTCAATATCGGTAAAAATATTATGCGGCTTGCAGTACCTGACGAAATCATCAAAGTCAGCAAAACCGGATAAGTCTTTATATTCTTCTACAACGCATAAAGAGGTCGCGACTGATGAGTAGTTCGCGCTTTGGGCATTTTCATCTTTTGTTCTATAAATGAGCAAGCAGTCGCCTCTCTTGAGTTGCTCGACACCTTTCATTTCCGTTATGTATACCTTATGAATACTATTTGATTCAGACATATCTTTTAGTATATCATAGCTTTCCGTATGTAGAATAGAGTCCGAGAACATACCGGTATGATATTTCGGGTATATACTTAAAAGATATTTGTCGCTTGTCGCATTAACAGCCGGATAGTCTAGTAGTATATCATTTTTTAGCGCCTGCACACAAGTCGGTATCTTTTTTGTTAATACTAGCTCATTATTTTTTTTGCCGTATTGGGTAAATCCGTATCTTTTTAATAAATCTATTAAAGGCGCTTGTTTTTCGAAAGCTGTTACGTAAATATTATAAATATTATTTGATACCGCAAAATCAAAAATCTTTTTTACAAAACGCTCTCCTAGTTTTGTGCCGTGTGCATTTATTTTAAAAGTCCCGATCTTTAACCATGGCACATTTATACTAAGCGCCGGTTTTATGTCCGTATTATCTACGGGGTTTTCTATTTTTAAATATAAAAAGGCTACTATTTGTCCATTATCATCGAAAAGCGTATATGCTTTTTCGTTGGCTTTCGCTTTTTTTGCTATCCATGCATCAAAACCTTTATAATCTTGTCTTAAAGAATCAAAAAAGGAATCGGATGTATCGATTTCACGTATATATTTCTCTTGGATATTTGACATTTTAACACCTCTTAAAATTTTTCAAGCAATTGTATCAAAGATTATCTAATTTTATTCTTTTAAAGCCATTGTTGTAATATCGGCAAGGATTTTTAAAAATATTTTTTGAATTTAAAACGATAATTGAAAGATTGAAAAATTTACGTTTCAAATCAAAGTGAAAAATGTGATATTTTAGCCCACTTTGATTTTAAGCGTAAATCCACTTTGATTTGAAACGTGGTTTTACAGCTAAATTTGAAGGCTAAATTTAAAAGGAAAGCGTTGCGAGGGGAGAATTTAAGAGAGCAAAAAAGTATCGCAAGGCTCGCGCAAAAGCCGCAAACAAGGCAAAGCGCGAGGACGAGGCTAGCGTTTTTAGCCGTGGCGGCTTTGATTTTAGCGATCGAAATTTACATAGCGATCTGCGTAAAAGGCGATTTCGTGCGGCACTACGCGGGCGACGTTTTGGCCGTCATCTTGCTTTACGCTTTGGCTAGGGCTGCATTTAGCGAGCCGCCTTTAAATTTGCCGCTTAAAATTTTCGCGTTCGCAGCGGCTTTGGAGCTCGCGCAATATCTGGGCGCCGTGCAAATTTTAGGCATAGAAAATAAAATTTTAAAAGTAATGATCGGCGGAACGTTTGATTTCGCCGACCTACTCTGCTACGCTGCGGGCTGCATCTTAGCGGGCATATATGAAAAATTTGAAAGTAAAATTTAGCAAAGGAGAAGCGATGGATAAAGAAAAAGCTGTGCAAAAGATGACCGAGGTCATGGCGAAATTCGTCGGCTACACGGGCAAGGTGCTGCCTGATGATGTGACGGCGAAACTGCTGGAGCTCGCCGAGCGCGAGACGCAGCCGCTAGCGAGAGAGATCTACAAAACAATGTTTGAAAACCAGCGCCTAGCCAAGCAGCTAGACCGTCCGTCCTGTCAGGATACGGGCGTGATCCAGTTTTTCGTGCGCTGCGGAGCGAACTTCCCGCTCA
>NZ_CALIJF010000416.1 GCF_938018035.1 uncultured Campylobacter sp.
GGGGTAAATTTAAATGTACCTAACGGCACGCAAAATTTGCCTGGCGACTGTCGCAAATTCTACCGGAGGATACTACTCCGAATCCTTTGCGTTCGCTTTTTCGATAAGGCTTTTATACTCATCCTCGCTTAGATGCTCCATCCACGTTACGTTTTTGCCGTCCTTTTCAAAGGTTACCGCGATATGCTCGCCGTCTTCGTGCAGTCCGGCTCCGTGCCAGTGTTTGACGCCCGGCGGGCAGAGCACCACGTCGCCCGGGCGAGCGATTTGCACGATTCCGTCCGACGTACCGGTGTAAATTTTACCCTGCGTTACGATTAAATTTTGCCCCGCAGGATGCGTATGCCACGCCGTGCGTACTCCACGCGGAAAATGCACCAGCGCCGCTCCTACATTTGCGTAAGACGTCGCGCCAAAAAGCAGCGTGACTTTCGGCAGCCCGCCTGCAAAAATTTTATCGCTCACCTTATCATAAACGGCAAGCTCCTCTTTTTTAATCAAAATTTGTTTCTCTTTCATTTTTTCTCCTTTATTTGCATCCTTAGCCATATAATTTTCTTTCGCTTTTTTCTGAGGAACAATCATGCCAAAAAAGCCGTAAGATTTTATAAATCTGCGACTAACAATTGAGATAGAGGGCGGCCGAGCCGTTAGAGGCTTTTTAGAACATCTCTTGCGTTTTGTACCTTTGTCTCGTCAATACATTCACTCAAAATTTTAAAAATTCTCTCGAACTGCTCGTCCGTAACGCCTAAATTTCTAGCACCGCCCAGGTGCGATTTTAGTTGCATATTTACATTATCTAGCGCTGCTAACGTCGATACGGTGATGATCTCGCGCTCTAAAAAGCCTAGATTATCCCTGCTAAAAAGATAGCCGAAAAGATAAGCCTTCAGTCCATAATCGACCGCAGGAGAGTCAAAAAGCACCGTACCCGAATAATCGCGCCCGAAGATATATTTTTGCGTCTGCTCGCCAAGCTCGTAAAAATCGCTGTCCGCAGCAACCGGGCTCGCGTCCTTGCCCGCTTCATCTTTAATACCCGCCGCCTCGCGCTCTTTTATGAGATTATTAAAAACGATCAGTCCGTTTAAACCCCTCGGAAAGCCGATATAAGCGCTTTGATGCGACAGCGCCTCTCTTATCTCGTTCACGCTAAGCCCTGCTTTGAGGGCATTTTCTAGCGCACCTTTTAGTTTGTCCGCTCTGCCTGTGACCGCATAAGCCGCAACGCTAACTAGTGCGAGCTGTTTGCCGCTAAGCGCCCCGTTTAGCTTTGCCGCGTGCGAAAGTTTGTTAAAATTTATCATCGCTTGCTCCTTTGTCGTGTTAAAATTTAAAGCACATAGAATCGTCAAAAGAATTCTAAAATTTTCATCCTATCGCTGCTGCCCTCTTGCGGCAAGCGCCGCAGACTTAGGGGAAACGGACGATCATCTCACTCCGCGGCGCCGCTTATTTTTTAGGAGGAGCGATTTCTAGTGTGCTCGCACTATCGCTTGTTCTTTTGAGAAGGCGACCGCCTCTTTAAATTTAAAATTTTATCTACGCGGTCACGCCTTATCTTGCCAGCTCAAGAATTTTAGCGATATTTTCGCGGCTGTAGAGCTCCGCCATATTCCACGCTTTGGCGTTTGTCGCGGCTACGTCTATGACCTCGTCTAGTATCTTAACTTCGATGCCGAGCTGAGCGAGGCTAGTAGGCGTACCAATCTTATCAAACCATGTTTTAAGTGCTGCAATACCTTCATCTGCACTCTTAAGGCCAAAAATTTCACGAGCGAAACGCTCAAACGCGCTTAAATTCCTATCCTTATACCACCTCATCCACGCAGGCATTACCACGCTAAGACCGGCTCCGTGAGCGCAGTCCACGACCGCGCTCATCGCATGCTCGATCATATGGTTCGGATAGCCGAAGCCGCCCACGCCCACGTAGGTTAACCCGTTTAGCGCCATCGTTGCGGCCCACGCAAACTCGGCGCGCGCATCGTAATCGCTCGGATCTGCGAGCAGGATTTCAGTCGTGCGGATGACGGTTTTGATGTTTGCTTCGATATAGGCTCGAACGATGTCTGGATGGACGCTAGCGGTAAAATACCCCTCGATGCTGTGCGCGATGATGTCGCTCGCGCTATATACGAGATACTCGCGGCTGACGGTTGCTTGCAGCTGCGGGTTTATGACCGAGATTTTCGGGTATAGACACAGCGCGCTGATCGGGTATTTTTGCTTGGTCTGCTCCTTGGTCACCACGCCGCCGCAGTTCATCTCTGAGCCCGTCGCGGCGAGGGTGATAATGTCAAAAATTTTAAGCGCGGCGCTCGGACTTTTACCGGTGAAAAAATCCCACACGTCGCCCTCGTAGCAGGCGCCCGCGGCTACGGCTTTTGCGGAGTCCAGCACGCTTCCGCCGCCCACAGCAAGCACGCTATCTGCGCCGAATTCTTTGGCGAGCTTGATCGCTTCGTTTACCTTGCTTAGCACGGGATTTGATTTTATGCCGCCAAGCTGCGTAAATTCTATACCGCTTGCCCTTAAGCTGCCCTCCACGACGTCCATCAGCCCGCTCTTTCGCACGCGTTCGCTACCGTATAGCACGAAAGCTTTTTTCGCGCCCGCTTCCTTCATGTACTGCCCGATATGCTTTTCTTTATCCTTGCCGAATTCTATCCTCACGGGGTTGCAAAAACTAAAATCTCTCATCTTTTCTCCTTTAAATAAAGTTGCTAAATTATAGCCTTTTTTAAAATTTTGCGGTAGCACGATAGTCCAAATTCCTTGCCTAATCGTGCAAATGTAAATATAACCCGAGTAAATTTAAAGGAGAGCATGAACGAAGTAGATAAAATTTTAAAAGACGCCGCAAAGATCGCGGACGAGCTATATCCCACCTACGGACACGTTCAGACGCCTATAGGGGCGCTTAGCTTCTACTGCCAAAGCGAGCCCTCGGACTTCATCGCGACGATCTATGAGCCCAGCATCTGTTTGTGCCTACGCGGTGGCAAAATGGTGGAATTTAACGGCAAGCAGTATCGCTACGACACGCAAAAATTCCTGCAATACTGCGCTAAGCCCGATTGATTTTCAAAAGCACATTAGGTTGTAGGAAACTAGATATATCTTACAAAACGGCGGCACGAAAGCGTCGCAGGCGGCTTTTGACGTCGGATACGAAAGCTCGTCATAGTTCAGCAGGGAGTACGCGAGGATGTCTGCATGCCGCCTAAAGCCCACGCGCAAACATTTCGCGACTAAGAACGAGCAAAAATTTAAAGTGATCGGCTTGGGCAAGCTTTGTAAAATTTCAAAATTTCATTGCGCAATGCAAGCCGAAATAACTGCACAATAAAACAGCATCCGCAACCAACATAAACCGATCGCAAGGTATTGCTTGCTATCAACGAGGCGGCGTCCGCTACCGAAACGAGGACTCAGTAGGGGAAAACGCGGTGCAAGAATACAGCCTAAACGTAAGAAGATAGACATAATGCAAGAGACCGCTCCGCCGCAAGAAAAATGGATGCGCCCAGCGATGATTGCCCCCCCACTCGCTTGCCGCTGCGCTAAAAGTCATTGTTCATCTTCTTGCTAATTTTATAATTTCAATCGCGTGACGTTTTATCACGCGACTCGCACAAGCAAAATCAGGCTAATCGAAATGCTTTAGATAAATTTAAATCAAGCTGGAATAGAAAAAATTTTCTTAAAAATAGCTATTTTAGTATCATGAAATTTCATAAAAATTTATTTATACTGATAAAAACATAATTTTTAATATACGTCTAATAAGCAAAATAGTAATATTTTTACGATATTAAATTTCAGTAAGAAAGGAGAAAACATGGAATTTTTAATGGTTCTGATGTTTCTCGTCGCGGGCCTTTTGTTGTGGTTTAGACCTGAGAAAAAGCGCGCGGTTATGGGCTTTGGTATTGCGGGTATCGCAATACTCGTCATCATGATGGCATGGGTGAATAAATTTGCCGTCGTGCCTATGGGAAATTTTTAGGAGCGAGCGATGGAAAGTATGCAAGATAAAATGCCTCAAAGCCTCATTCGCGGCGCCGAGATTTCTGCGGGCTGGGGCGAAGATGAAAAGCGGTTTTTCAATCTTTTCGCCCTTGCCGCCCTCGCCCTCATCGCCCTGCCCGTAGGTATCGCGTGTTTGGTTTTGGGCTTTGGCATGGGTGATAGCCCCTGCATCATGTGCTGGCACGAGAGATTTTGCATGGTCGCGATCTCGTTTATGGCGCTAGTTATCGTTAGATACGGCTTTAAGGTCAAATACCTTGCTGCAATCCTATTTTTAGCGTGCCTTGGGCTTTACGACGGCTTTTTGCATTACAGCCTAGACGGCACCGGCGGCGGCTATCTCGACATAAAGCAGGGCTTCGGGCTCGAAATTTTAGGCGCACACACGCAGTTTTGGGTCGTAGTGGTGCATTTTTGCGTCATTATATTTTTGGGCGTGATTTTGCTGCTAGGCAAAAACGTAGGTAAAATAATGCAAAAAAGCGAAGAGGGCGCATACGGCGCGGTTTTACCCAAATTTGCGCTAGGCAAAGTTGCAGTTGCGGCCTTTGCGATCATTATGGCTTTTAACTGCGTGCAGGCCTTTATCACCGCAGGCCCGCCGCCCTATCTAGCCTCCGCGACGCCTTCGCGCATGAGCATCGATCCGTCAAAGTGGTTTTGGGAGCTTGATCACTGGGAGGAAACCGAAATTGACTTCCGCGAAAACTGGAATCCAAAACTACCGAATTTACCGAAGTGAGGTCGCGATATGAGAAAAATTTTAACCTTAACCCTTTTGTGCGCTGCACTGGCGCTGGGCGGCGAGTTTAATCTAAATCCTGCGGATGGCGCAGTGACAAATTTAACGCCTCTACGCAAAAGCGGCGAGATAACGCTAAATTTAAACAACAATAATCCCGTCACGGGGCTTGACTACGACGCGGCGAGCGGAAGCTTCTTGCTCGGTACGCTAAAATTCGAGCTCTACGAAATGGACGGCGAGCTAAAAACCGTAAAAAGCTATCTACGAAGCACGCCCGATTGGATAATGCAGATGGAAGAAACCGTCGCAGCGAGCTTTTTTAAAGACTCGGTAGGGCTCATGAGCTATAATAAAACCTATGAGTTTTTCAAGCCCGCACCGAACCAAAGTAAAGAGGAAGCAAACAAGGCGTGGCGCTATCTGCACGACGGATACGAAAATTTCACGCTCGATTTCAAGGACCGCTACTCCACCGTGCGCGCTAAGCAGCAGTTCATCCTCTCGTGGGATCACTCGGATTTCTACGGCGAGTTTTTCGTCGCTAGCGTGCCGGATAACATAAAGCAAAGCTGGAGCATAGCGAGCTTTAGCGATGCCGACAACATGCTCTCGACCGAGTTCGTGCCGAGCTTCGATGAGGCTCTCGGCGTAAAGGACGGCAGGGATATAAACGACTACTATATCACGGGTATGGATGCGAGCAGCGAGTTTGTTTATCTACTCTCGAAGCAATACTCAAGCATCCTAAAGCTTGATCCGCGCAGCAGAAAGATCGTGGAGATTTATAGCTTTGAAGGCGCGAGCGACGCGCATGCGCTAGCTGTCAAGGATGGAAAATTTTACGTCGCGTCTAGAGAAAACGGAACGAATAAAATTTTCGTTTTTGAGAGGTGAAATTTAAGCCGTCTTTGGCGGCTTAAATTTAATTGACTTAAACGCAAATTCCACATCTAAAATTATAAAATTTTGATTAAACATTGACTTCTAAAAAAATACATTAGTGCCGCTAAATTCCAGCGTCATTATATATGGATTATAAGTGCTGTGAAATTTTAAAGCTACGGACGCCCAATATCGGCACCGCAATGCCCTCTCTTGTGACCGCACCCCCGTGCTCGGTCTGCGTAAAATAGGCAAGAACGTCCCCGTTCGCAAGCCCGTGCTCATCCAGATAGCGCGCGAGCAGCGCGGGCTCGTATATCACGAAGCCGCCCAGCTCGGAGAAAATTCGCCTTTTCATTCGCGCCTTTCTTTGATCGCCGTGCGCAGAATTTTACCGCTCATTTGCCCTCTCTTTGTTTTTGTTTCGCAGCGCCGATGAAATTTTATCGCCGCGCCCGCAGCAAGGATAAAATTTCATCCCCGCGATCGCGCCGCAGATGAAATTTAACCCCTCCATTTCGCGCTCAAATTTTACAGCCCGCGGCTTTTCCAGCCGCCGCTCATACCTTGGCACTTATCTACGAGCCAGCGCCCATTCTTGCGCACGAGCAGGAAGCGGCGCGCAAAGCCGTGTTCGTCCTTGGCGTAGATG
>NZ_CALIJF010000417.1 GCF_938018035.1 uncultured Campylobacter sp.
CCCGATCAATTCATAAATTTTTCACATTCGGTATGCTTTTCGAACCGTCGGCAAATATTTAGGATTGGTAAAAAACAGCGCGCGATCAGGGTTAAATTTTAAAATTCCGATCTTGGCATGACTTATGCTTGCAGTTGTGGGTACAACGACGCAAAAATAGTTTCTAAATTTGAGTACAAAGAAGAGTGTAAGTGGGGGTACCGCGAAGCTAGACGAGGCGGGGATGAAATTTGCGGGCGGAGCGTGTATGTAAATATGCAACCAGCAAATTTTAGATGCAACGACGTATAGCAAAGAGAAAAAACGCGGGAATTAAGGCGAAGTATTTTTCGCTTAAACGAGGCGAAATTTAATTTTTAAGCGCAGGCTGGTTTAAATTTGAGTTAAAGAATACAAGAGCGGCAGTATCGCGAGATAGATTTAAATGTTGTGCAGAAATTTTAAGTCAAGATAAGGCATATAACCTATCGTGAACTTAAAATTTCAAACTCATTTAAAGACGCTCGCGAGACAACGCGCAGTATTTTTTCTTTAGACGAGGCGGAAATGAGCCGAATGAAGGAGCTTATATTATAATACGTGACTGAAATTCGGCGAAATTTCCAACGATGTATAAAGGAAAAAAGGGCCGCTAAGTATTCAAGTCCGGATAATCCCACGCATTATATTCATCCGTCAGATTATCATTCTCCGCTCCCTTGCAGCACAGCCACTCTAGCCCGCCGCGCCTCTCCATCACGACTTCTTCGTCGAGCCCCGCGCAGTCTGAGCCGTGCACGCGGGCATTGACGCACGCCCAGTGATAGCGGTAGATGAGATCGAGCGCCTGCAAAATTTCATCCGCATCGCGTAGCTTCACGCGCGCAGAAAAATCACCGCCGCTAAAGGTGCCCATCACAAAGGCGCAGTCGCAGATACCCTTTGGAAAGCTAAGCTCCTCCACGAGCCCCATGGCCCACATCAGCGCCCACAGCGACTCGTATTTCCAGCCCATATTTACGGCCTCGTCGCGACTTGCCTCGCCCTGCACGACGCGGCGCTCCATACGCGTGAGCTTGTCTATGCAGCCGTAGTGGTTATCTAGAAAGCCCTGCACGCCCTGCTTATCCTCATCCGCGAGCTTGCCCTCGTCTCTGATCGAGCAGGCGCACATTATCGCCGCGTATGAACAGATCGCGCGGGCGATGACTTCGTCCTTTTCGCGCGGAGTGACCTCGTCC
>NZ_CALIJF010000418.1 GCF_938018035.1 uncultured Campylobacter sp.
TGATGAAATTTTAAGCCGCATTGTGCCGAAATTTCATTTAAAAACGGGTAAATGAACAAATGGAATTTATGAAGCGGTTTTATACAACAGATATAGGCGGATTGGAATTTTACGAAATAAAATTTTGAAAGATAGGTGGAGTACGGGCGGCTTTGAGCAATTTTAAATTTTATCGGCGATGCGTTTTGCCGCGATATAATTTTAGGATGAGGATTGGAATGCGGAATTTTATGAAGTGGAATTCGACGGCTATGTTTGGGGCAGAAAAATTCTAAGTGGTGAAATTTTATGGCAAATTTTATATGATCGCACTTTGCAAAGCCCACTATGCTAACGGCTGAGAATTTTAATAAGCAATAAGGGATCTCTCCTCATACGAGATTTTGCTTTGAATTCTACCAATTGAAATTAGTGCGCAAACTTATATATCATTACGACGCGCAAATCTTAGTAAGTAAATTTTACCGCCAAGTTTTATAGCAAAATTTCGCAATTTAAAATTTCAAAGAAATTCTATCTCATGGAATTTACAGACAAAAATTTGCAAAGCAAAATTCCAAAATATTTGTCGCCAAGAAAACCAAAATTTCGCTCATAAAAAAAGGCTAGCCAGGAGACTAGCCTTTGTAATATGAGCTTAACGCTGATACTACCAATCGGTCTTTTGATTGTAGATATCGCGAACATCGCCAGAATCTAGAATTCTAGTCGAAGTATCGCTAGTACTATTGTCTGACGAGCTACCACCAGCGAACGATCCTACGTCATCCGCTATGCCCGATTTAACCTGACCTTCACCGCCCCAGACCGTAGGTTTAGACTGCTTTATATGTACACGAAGAGGATTATAATACTGTCGTACGCCTGGATACTTTTTAGAGTAGGCTCCTCCGCCACCTATAGTAAACATAGTCTTATCGTTTAAAGCGGGCGTATGGATAAGCCATGGGTTAGTTTCAATACGTATTGTAGCCTGGCCCGGAGCAGTAGCTTGGATAGCTATATCTTCCTTGCCGTAGCTTACTACATTGCCCCTGTGAACAGTTACACTAGTAGGCGTGAAGCTGGTATAGGCGCTTACGAATTCCGCCCCTATATTATTTAGAGTAGCCCTAGTATTTACTACGAACTTCGTAAAATCGGTTAGGCTAGGATCTTGAGCTGCTAGCACGGTAAATATATTTGAGCTAGGAGCCTCATAAGCAAGCTCTGCGCTAGGAGCAGGCATATTCGCGCACTTATCGGTTCTGCCACAATAGATCTGCGCATAAATAGGTACAGTTATTCCCGTTCTAGTAGTAGCCTGATACACTCTAGATCCCAGGCTTTTATCATATGATGTACCATAGACAAATAGCGCATAAGTGCCTACGTTGTCACTATAATCTATAACGGTTTTACCTGTTGCATAGGTCTTACTATTGGAATTAGCAGCGGCTATATAAGCAGCTTTGCTTGCAGCTTTGGTCTCGCTAACCTTTCTAGTGATGAAAGCATTAAAGTTCTCTTGGGACAACTTTATATCATCTTTCTTATATTGCTCCGAAGTTATATCCGAGATAGCATTGTATGATTTATCAAATTTTGACGGCCAAAAATTTTCGGCGATACTAATCGTGCCATTTCTGATTTCAAAGTCACTAGCGTAGATAAGCACCGGAGTGCTAGGGGTTTTATGCATCCTAGCGAAATTAAAATATACAGTTGAACCAGGGGTCTGCCCCTCTCTAAATCCTTGTGCTAAAATCCTGAAATCCGTTGACTTAGAATCGTACTTAATTCCTGTGCCGTCTTTCGGTCTATTAATAAGTCCGCCTATTAATGAAGCGTCGGAATAATAATTAAGCGCCATTCTAAGAGGGATAGGCAAGCCGTAACCCGTATCGGATGCGGAAGCGGCTTCATTCCAACCTCCATTAATAGTTGAGCTTAGGGTTCTTACGTTATATTTATAGCATCTACTATCATATCCTGTAGGGCCTAGGCACTCGTTAGAATTTGCAGCAAAAAATTGCGTACCACTATCAATCTTATAGGTAACGGTAGCTCTATTAGGATATGGCACGTAATTTGTATCTCCACCGGTCTTGTTAGCGGTAGCCGTGGAGCAACGTCCATCGGTACTATTGCTAGCGCAATCGAATCCAAAATTTAGCGCAAAATCAAGATCGCTCGAAAACCCGCACACGGCTTGAGGAGTGCCACCAACATCTTGCTTATATCCGTCATAAAGCGTAGCGATGACATCCTTATAAACTTTGTCAGATAGATACGCTACTGCATTGACCTTAAGCTTAGCCAGTTGGCTTAGCTGATTAGTTACCGCTAAATTCTGGCTAGAATTTTCGTCGGCATATACTACGACAT
The DNA here is from genome assembly GCF_938018035.1 of uncultured Campylobacter sp. Lineage (GTDB taxonomy): Bacteria > Campylobacterota > Campylobacteria > Campylobacterales > Campylobacteraceae > Campylobacter_B. The sequence goes on from NZ_CALIJF010000418.1 coordinate 2,368, forward strand.
CGTTTTCGATGTCCGGAGCGTTGAAATATGTATACGCAGATATTCCACCCGAAATATTATTATCACCTACACCCCTTGTCACGCCGTTATCAAGGCTTGTGAGAGATACTCTGATACGATCCGGTCGGTAGCGTAATACGATATTATCATTTGTCGCTTTATCTTTGTTAGCAGCAAGCCTCATACCTACGTCGCAGCCTATCATACCTTTAGCATTAGGAATATTGCTAGATGAATTGATGATACATTTAGCGCTATTCCACTTCTTAGAGTATGTCTGATCGGAGTAGGCATCCGTCCATGAGTTATCATAGATATTTACTAGCACATCGCCGACATTGTAGTAGTTAAAAATTTTATCGGCATCTTTGCCTATGGTTTCGGTATAGATAACGGCATAGCTTTTATCTTTAGCTTCCGGATCTTTTCTGGACTGGGTCATCAGATATGCACCCTGAGCATGACCTTTACTATCAAATTTTGCAACGCCCTCCGTCTCTTCGATATTTCTAACGTTAAAATTCGCCCATAGACTTACGGCGTTTTTATCCCATACCCTTCTATACGACGCGTCAAATTTCGAACTTGTACCATTTAATACGCACGAGACATCATCGCTCTTGCCAAAAGAGCCTTTTTTGATAGCTTCCGGATCAATCTCATATTTGCCTGTTTCGGCATTGTATTTAGCACCGGAATATTCCACTGCGGTACCACCATAACAACTATCTTCTTTAACGCCACGTTTTAATGTAGTGGAAGCATTCCTATCTACATAATAGGATTGAGTAGAGACATTAGCCGCGCATTCATTAGATATAAACGGACGCAAGTAGGTTTGAATACCGCGAATCTTGGTTGATATATCTTGAGTATCGTCGGAATCTGCACCATAGCTTTTACGCAGATGATAACGTTGATTGCCAAGATCGCCACCGATTTCTGCTGTGTAGTTAGGTACGCCGTTGTCACTATAGCTTCTGGCCGATATTACGTGAGCCAAGATATCTGCGTTTTGCGTATAATCGCCGCCTACGCGCAGATTATTAGGATTAAGTACGCTGGTGCCATCACCTTTTTTGGTTATATCACCACTCGCAGTGGTATCTACGATCTTACTATACTTGCCCGAATCCTTCAGCGCTTTTGTATCTACATTAAAATATGCAGGGCGAAGCACAAAGTTGTCGCTACCGCATATATGGAACGAGCCGTCTTTTGACATTTGAATTCCGAACTCATCTTTAGCAGCCTTTATATTATTTTCAAGCTTCTGCAGCTCCGGTTGTATTTTATTCTCCCAAATGTCCTTCTTTTGCTCCGCAGTTAGTTTTGTGTTGCACCAGCTAAAATTCTCACCTGTCTCGCAATATCCATATCGCTTTTTAAGCTCCCATTTCTTGAGCTCCGAATAATAAGCCTTAGGATCGCTGTTATTTAAATCTTTGTTTTTTATATACTGATCTAAATCGGATCCTGAGGCAACTTGATTATCCGGACGATAGCTAAGCATAAATGTAAGACCCTGATACGCATCTCCTATCTCTATATCGTTTAGCTCTAAAATACTTTTTCCTTTAAAATCCACTTCCTTATCGATAGTGTAATCGGTTTTGTCCTTCATCTTCAACGGA
>NZ_CALIJF010000419.1 GCF_938018035.1 uncultured Campylobacter sp.
GCGGTTTTGATCGTAGCATTTATCGGATATTACGCAAATGAATTTCTAAGCGATCGTCGCATAGCAAGCGCTAATGCGATCTATGACGAGCTGCTTAACAAGCGCGACGACGCTAAGCTAGCCGAGCTTAAGCAAAAAGATATAAATCTATACGCTCTTTATATTTTGCAAAACGGCTCTGCAGACGAGCGAGCGGCGCTAGAAAATACCCAAGGCATCGATGTTATGCTAAAAGAGATAATAAATCTACAAAACGGCAAACAAGGCGGAGTGCTACTCGCCGATTACGATTCTTTGCTCAAAGGCTACGACCTACTAAAAGAGGGCAAAATCGAGCAAGCTCACGCAGAGCTAGATAAAATTCCACTCAACTCGCCAGTTCGTCAAATCGCACTTGCTTTGAAACACTATGGAGGCAATAAATAATGAAAAAAACGCTGATATTTACGCTTTTACTATCGTTTTTATTTTTAGGCTGCTCGACGAAGCGCCAGTATTTCGAACCTAGCGACGAAAACATCACAGGCGATATGAAATTTAACGGCTCGCTGCCGTCGGAAATCGTAGCGGTTAGTAAAGATGGCGCTACGCTAAAAGACGGCGAAGTCATCTCTAAAAACGGATTGGTGAAAAATTTCAAAGTCCTAAAAAGTGAGAAATTTTTAGGCGAATATGACGGAAATTTCGTCGTAACCGACATCAATGGCACGCTTAAAGTAGTTGGTAGCACAGGTGCCGTAAAATTTGAAAAAGCCCTCGGCAGACAAGCGCTAAGTGCAAATATACGCGGCGATGATTTGGCTTTAGTGATGAGTGATGATTCGATCATGCTTATCAAGCTAAGCTCGGGCGCAGTGGTACTCGATCATAAAGTAGGCGATGCATTCGCAATCGATTCGCGCGTAGCGTCACCGCTATTTATCAACCAGCTTATCGCTTATCCTGCGTTAGACGGACTAGTCAGCATCGCAGAAAACGTAGGTGGGCGCTCGGCACGCGATTTCGTCGTGAGCAACCAGCCGTTTTTTAACAACATTATCGCCTTAGAAAACAAGGGCGATAACCTTTATGCTGTGACCGCCACTAGGCTAATGCTGGTAAGTCCTGCGGGCAATAAAAACCATAACGTAGACATCAAAGACGTAATTTTTAGCGGCGATAGAATTTATCTTTTCTTAAAAGACGGCAGAGTCGAGCTACTAGATCGCGGGCTAAATTTGATCAAATCGCGCAAATTTACTTTCGCGCAGTTTAGCGGCGCACTGCTTAGCGGCGGCTATTTGTATATCATTGAGCGCAACGGCTACGTCATCCGCGTGGACGAAAATTTAGAGGGACAAGCGATCTACGAGCTAAATGGCGAACTCGAGGATAAGTCCTTTATCGCAGGCACGTCCTTTTACTACGACGATAAAATTTTAAATTTTGATGCTAGATAAAATTTCAAAACTTTGCGTTCGCGAAGGACTCCTGCTTCAAAAATTCCAAACGCTAGATATCGCTAGCTTCACGCGCTCGCGATCATACGGCGCGTATTTCGGCGTGGATCTAAAAAGCTACAACGTCCTTTTGTTTATGCGCGACGCAAAATCTCGCTTTGTAATGCGCGACGCGGAATTTCTGCTCTCGCTCGTAAGCGACATTAGCGCAAGCCTAGGCAAGGTCGTGAAAAAACGCGTGCTGTTTTACAACTCGCAAATGTGCTCTAAAAGTGCGAAATTTTTAAAAGAAAACGGATTTAGCCTCTATGCTTTTGTGTGACGTAGGAAATTCCAGGGTTAAATTTTATAAAGGCGGCGTAACGCAAAGTATGCCCGTAGCGGAGTTTATGCGGTACGAGCCAAAGGAGCGAATTTTTTTCATTAGCGTCAATGATGGCGTGAAAAAAAAGCTGAAAAATCCTCTGTTTGTTGATCTGGCGCCGCACTTTGAGCTAAAAACCGCCTACCGCGGGCTTGGGATCGACCGCATAGCGGCGTGCTCGGCCATAAACACCGGCGTCGTCGTCGATGCGGGCAGCGCGATCACCGTGGATTTGATGTTTAAAGGCTCGCACCTAGGCGGATTTATAATGCCGGGCATTAGCACGCTTTTAAAGTCGTTCGCGAGCATCGCGCCCGTACTGGACGTCACGCTAGCTAGCAATATCGATCTGGATCCGCTACCGCAAAAGACCGTAAATGCCGTAAATTACGGAATTTTAAAGCCGATCGTGCTTGCCATCGCAAACATCGCGGGCAATAATAAAATTTACTTCACGGGCGGTGACGGAGCCTATCTGATGCGGTATTTTCGCAACTCGATCTACGAAAAGGATCTCATCTTTAAATCGATGGTGAGCTTGATTGCAAAAAAGGGGCTAGCATGATAACCATAGCCCTACCAAAAGGCCGCATAGCCGACGATACGCTTAAAATTTTTAAAACCATTTTCGGGCTTGATTTTGCCTTTGAGGATCGCAAACTCATAATGCAAGAGGGCGATTTTAAATTCCTCTACGTCCGCAACCAAGATATCCCCACTTACGTTATGGGAGGTGCGGCGGATATCGGCGTAGTGGGGCTTGACGTGCTTGAGGAGCATCGCCCGGACGTGCTTACGCTGCTCGATCTTAAAATCGGAAAATGCCGCGTCTGCGTGGGCGTGCATGCGGGCACCCAGCTAAACTACGGCGCTCCGAGCCTAAAAATCGCTACGAAAATGCCCAACATCACTCGCGAGTACTTCGCCTCCAAGGCCGTCGCCGTAAATATCATCAAACTCTACGGCTCGATCGAGCTAGCCCCGCTCATAGGGCTTGCCGATGCCATCGTCGATGTCGTGGAAACCGGCGCTACGATGAAACAAAACGGGCTGCAACCCGCAGAAACCGTGATGCAAAGCTCCGCGCACCTCATCGCCAACAAAAACAGCTTCGTGCTAAAACGCGATGAAATTTTAAATTTAAGAGATAAACTAGCCCGCACGATCGCCTAACGCTCGCTTGCCCGCCGCACGGTATTTGCGACCGGCGCGGCGCACTTCCGTAAATCATCATTGCTCGTCTCGGCGATGTCGTTTAAAAACCGCCGCTACGGATAGAATTTTTTGGCAGCAACCGCACCGCTTAAATTTAGAAATCCTGCGAATTTGATTTATCAAGAGGCGGATGCGCTTTGCCGAGCCGCGCAGCCTAAAATTTTAAAATTTATCGCTACGAAATTCTAAATTTAGCCCTAAATTTACAGCTCGCGAAATTTCAAAATACAAAACTCCACGGCGCAGAATTTCAAAATTCTAAAATCCCGCTTCACAATTTCACGCTGTAAAATTTCAAAATTTTGCAAGTTCTAAATTCAGGCTCAAATTTCCGCGGCTTGGAAACGGCAGAATTTCTGAATTTCAACTCGCTAAATTTCGCCACTAAAAATCGCGCGAAATTTAATTAGCGCCATTCTTTAAGTATAGAAAGTAGCCTGCGCCAAAATCAAAGATGCTAGCCGCGCGTACGGATCAATCCCTGCTACGGCGATATTTGAAAAACTGCTTTATAAGACTTAAAAAGCCCGCACAGGCGGCATTATCTCCTACATTTTCGGGCAGGACAAACACGCTTAGCACGAGCAATATATACAGCGCGAAAAATTTCAAATACAGCCGTTTAACAATTTTGATAAATTTTGGATTTAAGACAGGTTGCATCCCGGCGCGCGGCTCGGCTCGAGCCTAGTCCGCGCTAGCTTGATTTTTTCGGGCACCGTTTGCTCGCCAGCTTTGTTTCGGATTTTTTCTGCGCGTCTTAAGTCAGTTTTTGTGTGCTTTACTAAATTTGCTCGGCGAAATTTTACCGCGATAAAATTTTACGTAGTAAAGCTATGCCTAAAATTTCAAATCCGCTAAAGTTTAAAATTTTAAAGCTACGTGGAGATTCGCCAAAGTAAGGCTTCGCAAAAATTTAGCTCGAAATTTAAAAACGCTCATACCGTTTATCATGCAACAGGTAAGCTAGCGCAACAATATAATTCAACTCTGCCTAGGCACGGCTAGCTGTCATTGCGACAACTCAAACGGCGCGCTATAAGCCTTGCCGACGCAATAAAACAGAAGCAGTCTATGTGCCTGTAAATTTGTGGCAGATAAAATTCCACCGCGATGAACGCAATAAATTTAGATATCACGGACGATCTGCGTGATTTTAGTTTTTGCGTGCAGCACAGTAAATTTTACATGCAGCAAGCTTTGAGCCGAAAATATTGTCGCCTCTTATCGCGTTCGCGCCAAAAAACCATGACTGTTTGCGACGCCAAAAGCTACTTACGTGCAAAGCGAACAAGAATAAAATTTTACCGACCTGGCGCGACGAAAGAGCCGCACCTACGCCGCGATGATTTCGCGCACCTTTTCGGTGAAATTATCGCTCACGATGTATTCGGTCGGATAAACTAGCACCTCGCTGCCGTTGCGGATCCGCAGAATCAGCCGCTTGGTGTTTTTCAGCGCCGTGTCGCAAAAGGCAAGATGGTAAATTTTATAAATTTTCTCGCGACTTAGCTCGCCCAAGCTTAGCTCAAACTCAAAATCCTGCGCGTTTTTTCGCTGTGTCTCGCGCTCTTTGCGCGCCTTAAGGGCGGGATCCTCCGCAGTAAACCCGCTCCTTCGCTCCGCGAAATTTCCTCCGCCAAAACTGCCACTTCGTTCGCCGCCAGAGCCGAAATTGCCGCTGTTAAAGCCCCCGCGCTCCCTACCACCGAAGCCTCGCACCTTACTAGGCACGTAGCCGTCGATATTTTGCGCGGCATCTAGAGTTAAAATTTCATCCAGATAAATTTGAAATTTCCCGCCGTAAGGGCTAGTGTTTTTGCTAAGCCGCGCCCAAAACGCCATCGGGCGCTCCAGCTGCGCATCCGTTAGCGCAGTGACCGCATCACAAATATCGCCGAACGCGCTCATCTCGAAGCTGCCCGCAAGATCAAGCACCGTGAGATTTGCCATCTGCTTGCCCGATTTGGTCGTGCGGGTATGGACGTTTTCGATCTTGCCGACGCACAAAATTTTAACGCTCGCGTCCTCGTCGCCCACCAGTTCGTCGAATTTGTTCGATTTAGTATGTGCAATCGCTCCAAGCTGCGCGGCGTAGGCTTTGAGTGGATTTTCGCTCAAAAATACTCCCGCGCGCGGACGGAAGCTCGCATCGCGGGCGTTTTGCAGGCTCATCATCGAAAGAAACGACAGCTGATACGCCGCGCCGCCGACCGCACTTTTTGAAATTTTGATCATAAAGGCATACGGATGCTCCCGCTCCTGCGGGCTTAAGTTTTCGATCGCCTTTAGCGCGTTATCAAACACCGCTAGCTCGAAGCTGCCGTGCAGATCAAGCACGTTTAAAATCCCCATTTTTTTGCCCGTTTTTGTCATGCGCGTGGACAGATCCTCGATCCGCCCCACGCTAAGCACCTCGGCGCTATCGCCCTCGATCTCGCTAAACGCCGAGGATAGCGTATAGTCGATGCCCTCCATCTCCTCTTTATAATCATCCAGCGGATGCCCCGAGAGATACACGCCCACGGTCTGCTGCTCGAATTTTAAAATTTCGCCCTGCGGAAATTCCTTATCGGTATCGACGAAGCTTACGCTCATGCCGCTCGTCATATCCTCATCCTCGCCAAAAAGCGAGCTCTCGGCGTCCTTTTTAATCTCGGTGATCTTCTTCATCACATCTAGGATATTTTCCATATTTTGAATCATCGCCAGGCGGCTCTTGCCTAGACAATCCATCGCGCCTGCGTAGATCAGTGACTCGATGACCTTTTTATTGACGCGGAAATTATCCACGCGCGAAGCAAAATCGTCGATGCTTTGAAATTTAGCCTCGCTTTGAAGCTCTAAGATATTCTCGATCGCGGCGCCGCCCACGCCCTTGATCGCGCCGAGGCCGTAGATGATCGAGGTGCCCGATTTGGAGTTTTCGTCGTCCACGACGCTAAAGCCCCTTAAGCTTTGATTGATAGACGGCGGCAAAAGCCCGATACCCAGGCGGCTAGCCTCGTCGATATACTTTGAAATTTTATCGGTGTTGCCCTCTTCCGAAGTAAGCAGCGCCGCCATAAACTCCGCCGGATAGTAGGTCTTAAGATAGGCCGTTTGAAAGGTGATCATCGAATACGCCGCGGCATGGGATTTGTTAAAGCCGTAGGAGGCAAATTTCATAATCAGATCAAATAGCTCATCCGCCTTAGCTACGTCAAAGCCCAGCTCTTTGGCGCCGTTTAGATACTGCTCGCGCATATGAGCGAGCTTCTTTTCATCCTTCTTACCCATCGCGCGGCGCACCAGATCGGCATCGCCCAAGCTAAAGCCGCCCACCTTCTGCACGATCTGCATGACCTGCTCTTGATAGACGATGATGCCATATGTTGGCTCTAAAATTTCTTTTAGCTCAGGGAAGATATAGCTTGCTTTTAGCTCGCCATGTTTGATCCTGATAAAATCAGGGATTAGATCCATCGGCCCCGGGCGATAGAGCGAGATCATCGCGATGATATCCTCGAAGCGGTCCGGGCGCAGGTTCATCGCCAGATCCTGCATGCCCGCGCCCTCGATCTGGAAGATCCCCAGAGTGTTGCCGCTTTGAATCGTTTTGTAAGTGCGTGGATCATTAAAGTCTATCTCCTCCCAAACTATGTCGCGATTATATCGGCGCTTGACGAGCTTGATGGCGTTATCGATCACATCGAGGTTTTTAAGGCCAAGGAAGTCAAATTTTATCAGATCGACGTCCTCGAGATAGTTTTTGGTGTATTGCGTTACCAGGCGCGCATCCTCGCCCTTATCCTGCTTAAATAGCGGCGCTTTATTCCACAGCGGCTCGTTTGAGATCACCACTCCCGCGGCATGCATTCCTGCGTTGCGATTTAGCCCTTCAAGATCTAGCGCAAACTCCCAAACCTGCTGTGCGATCGGATCTGCATCGATAAATTCCTTCAGCTTCGGCTCGGCGTCGTAAGCCTGCGTAAGCGTGATGCCGAGCTTGTCGGGGATCAGCTTCGCCATCTTATCGGCCTGCGAAAGTGGCATATCGCAGACGCGAGCCACGTCGCGGATGACGCCGCGCGCGAGCAGCTTACCGAAAGTCGCAACCTGCGCGACGTTGTATTTGCCGTACTGATCGATGACGTAGTCGATCACCTCGCCTCTGCGCGTCTGGCAAAAATCCACGTCGATGTCGGGCATCGAGATACGCGACGGATTTAAAAATCGCTCAAAAAGCAGATTATACGGGATCGGATCGAGGTCGGTAATGCGAAGTGCATAAGCGCAGATGCTGCCCGCCGCAGAGCCGCGACCTGGGCCAACCGGGATGTCGTGATCCTTCGCCCAGTTGATAAAATCCTGCACGATGACCATATAGCCCGAAAAATGCATGTTTTTGATGATGGCAAGCTCCTTTTCCAGGCGCTCGCGATAAATTTCGTGTTTCTGTGGGTCGATAAATTTAAGGCGCTCTTTAAGCCCCTCGCGGCACAGATAATCGAATAAAAAATCGTCATTTGCAAAGCTATAACGCTCCGAGGGCTGGGGCAGCGAAAGCCCGAGCCTGGCGGCATATTCGATCGTAAATTTAAAATTCGGCGGCGTCGGCGCATAGTCCTTCTCGTCGAAGGCAAATTTGAGATTACACTTTTGCACGATCTCGGCGGTATTTTCGATCACTTCGGGGATGTCCGCAAAAAGCCGCCTCATCTCCTCGTCGCTTTTTACGTAAAATTCCGAAACGACGTGTTTTAGGCGGTCGCCGTCGTTGATCGTCTTGCCCATCGAGATGCACTGATAGACGTCGTGGGCCTTGGCGCGATCCTTGCGCGAGTAGTGAGCGTCGTTGGTAGCGATGATCTTGACGCCGATTTCGCGCGAGAGGCGGATGAGGTCTTTATCGACGTTTAATTGCTCGCCGATGCCGTGACGCATGATCTCTAGATAAAAATCCTCGCCGAAAATTTCCTTATATTCAAGCGCCGCTTTTTTCGCCGCTTCGTAGCCGCCCGCGCCACGTTTTAAATTTCGCTCGCTTCTATTTAGATGAAATTCCACCTCGCCCGCTAGGCATGCCGAGGAGCAGATGAGCCCCTCGCTGTGCTCTTTTAAAATTTTTTTATTGATCCTCGGATAGTAGTAAAATCCGTCCAAAAACGCACGCGAGCTAAGATACATTAAATTTTTGTAGCCCGTCTCGTTTTTGGCAAGCAATATCAAATGGTAGCGTTGGCGGTCGCTTTTATCGCCGATATCCTCGTGGTTATGCAGGTAGGTCTCGATGCCGATGATCGGCTTGATACCGTGCTTTTTCATCGTCTGATAAAAGTCTATCGCGCCGAACATATTGCCGTGGTCGGTGATCGCGCACGCCTTGGTACCGCGGCTCTGCAAAAGCTCGGCGAGCTCGCTTACTTTATTCGCTCCGTCTAGCAGCGAATACTCAGTGTGAAGGTGTAGGTGGGTGTAGTCGCTCATTTTTGGTCCTTTTTTGATTTGGAGATTATAGTAAATTCGGGCTTTAGAAACGGTCAAATTTAATGGAATTTTAGCTTAAATTTCAGCGCGAAATTTTACGAGTAAATTTTGTTACGGAATTTTACTTCGAAGGTTTTACATTCTGGATCTTGCGGATTAAATTTTAGCAAAATTTTAAGCTGAAAATGCTTTGATGAAATTTTGCTATCATATAAATTCCGCTTACATGAAATTTTGAGCTAACGCAATTCCACAAAATTCTACGACTTAGATCGTCGTAAAATTTTGCGGTTTAAAATTCTGCTTGCAAAGTCTTGCGGCTCTATGATCTTGAGAATTCCACGATTGCTTTGGCAAGCTCTCTAGTAGGATCGACGAAAATTTTATCGCTTTTGATTAACGGCAAAAATAGCGGCAGCTCAGTGCAGGCAACGACGTAAATATCAGCATCGATTTTGCCTAGCAAATTCTCAAAAGCCCCCACGTATTCAGCAGTCTTGCCCGCCTTAACGCCTTTGTAGATACAATCCATCAAAACCGCTTGATTTTCTTCACCAAGCTCCACGCTGATTAGCCCCGCTTCTTTGAGCGGATCGTCGTAAATTTTAGCTTTTTTTGTACCGATAGTGGCTAGCACAGCGATTTTATGGGCGTTTGGATAATTTTTGCGGATCGCTTTTACGGTAACCTCGGCGATATGAATTAGCGGGATTTCCGCCGCAGCTTCTACATCGTCTGCGAAAAAATGCGCCGTGTTGCACGCCATCGCAAACGCCTTGCAGCCTGCATTTTTGAGCCTAACAGCGCTCTCGCTTAGGCGCGGAAGCGGATTTTCACCTTTGCCTAAGATAAATGCCGTGCGATCTTCAATCTGCGGATAGCTATCGATTACAAGCGGAATATTTTCTTGATCGCTTCCCGCAGCAGTCTCTTCTATAATCTTCATATACAGATCCGCACTCGCTAAAGGTCCCATTCCACCGATAATTCCAACTCTTTTCATAGCTCGTCCTTTCTAAATTTTACTTGGGTTAATTCTCCCACTTACTCATATCCATTTCGTTTTCGCTCTTTGCGACGTAGATCGACGCCACAACATCGCCCGTTACGTTCATCGAGGTTCGCCCCATATCCAAAATCGCATCAATGCCCAAAATCATTCCGTAAGCGATCGCTACGTTACCGCTTACCTTGACGCCGATAGACTCGAGCACTAAAAGCAGCATCAGCGCACCAGCTCCCGGAACTCCGGCAGTTCCGATCGCAGCAAGCATCGAAGTGATGATGATCGTGAGGTAGTGGCTGCTGTTTAGATCGATACCGCAAGCATTAGCGATAAAGAGCGTGCACACGCCCAAATATACGGTCGTGCCGTTCATATTCACCGTAGCACCCACGGGCAAAACAAAGCCGTAGATCGCCTTTGGAATTCCCATATCTTCGGCGGTTTGCATCGTAATCGGAAGCGTGCCGTTGGAGCTGCGGGTAACAAATGCCGTAAGCATCGGCGGACGCACTTTTTTAAGGAATTTAATCGGGCTAACTCCGATAAGCATACAAATAACGCAATAAACCGCAAATACTTGAATAGCAAGTCCCACGTATAGGGTAATCGTGACGTTTAGTAGCGAGCTGAAAGCCTCGATGCCGCTTTTATTAAACACTACAAACATTAGCGCAAAAACGCCAATTGGTGCGTATTGCATCACCCAGTGCACGACCTTAAACATAATCTCGCTCATTCCGTCGAAAAAATTATAAACCGTATCAGCGGAATTTTTAATACGAGCATCACTACTGTCGCGGCAAAACGCAAGCCCTACGCCAAGAAATAAGCAAAACGCGATAATCGGCAAAATTTCGCCTTTGGCTATGGAATCAAAAGGATTCGTAGGGATTATATTAAGCAAAATTTTACTCATACTAGGCGCGTTCGCTGCCTTTTCGACAGCCTTGGACGCATCGCTTAGATCAAGCCCGCTACCTGGAGAAAATATAAACGCACACGCTAGGCCGATGACGATCGCAAAAAGCGTCGTTATAGCGTAAAATATGATCGCCTTAACGCCTACTTTGCCCAGGTGCGCGGGCGAGATACTGCTAGTGCCCACGATGAGCGAACAGATAATGATCGGCACCATAATCATCTTTAAAAGCCGCACGAAAAGATCTCCCAAAGGCGTTAAAATCGCCACCCACGTGGTATCGCCCACCGGCATATTTTTAGGTAGTAACATACCGATCGCAGAGCCCAACACTAAAGCGATAATGATGCGCCAAAGCAAGCTTGAATTAAAATAAAAAGCTAAAATTCCGCCTTTTTTCGTTTGATTTTCTGACATGGACATCTCCCTGCACTAAGAATTTTAACGGAATTCTACCGCAACTTGCCATAAAATAAAATTTAATCGGTCGCCAAATGAAAGTTAAATTTGAAAATTCAATCGCGA
>NZ_CALIJF010000420.1 GCF_938018035.1 uncultured Campylobacter sp.
CTACGCAAAGGGCAGAATTTTTTTGTAATTGCTCCACAGCTCGCTATCCTCGCCGAAATACGCGAGCAGTCCGCGGGCGTTGCGATCGAAAGGGTTGGGCTCTTTATGCAGCGCGATACGCTGCGACAGGCGCAGATCGTAGGTGTTGTATATCGCAGAATACGGCACCGGAAAGTCCGAAGCGTAAAGCAGGCGCGAGTGCACGTCCGTTTGGCTAGCCAGATGCGGCAGAGCCTTAGCGCGCACCGGCGTCATCAGAGCAGAAACGTCGGCGTAGAGGTTTTTGTGCGTGCGCAGAAGCGCCAGAAGCGCGAAATAATCGTGTCCGAAATTTCGCGGACGGCGCGAGAGCGCACGAAAAATATGCGAATACTCGTAGTTAATCGCCATGTGCGCGCACACCGTCGTAACGCCCAGCTCAAGCGGCGCATAAATCATCTCCAGCGCCTCGCAGCGGCGAGTGCTGGGCACCGAGCTTTCGTTGCCGATGTGGATCACCAGCGGCAAGCCGAGCTTGGCGAGCTTTTCAAAATACGGCACGTAGCGAGGCAGCCTCGTATCCAGATCCCAATAGTTTTGTAAAAATTTCGCCCCCTTAAATCCGAGCTCGAAGCAGCGATCGATCTCATCTAGCGCGTCCGCTCGCTTCGGATTGATGCTAAAAAACGGCACGATGAGATCAGGGTTTTTTTGATAAATTTCAAACACGCTGTCGTTGTCCGCACAGACGGTCTTATCGCGATGGATTAGCTCGCCCGCGTCGCTAAATTTAGCATCCACGCCGAAAAGCACCGCCTTTTTAACGTATTTCGAAGCTCTAAGCCCGCCGAGCAGAGCGTCCACATAGGCCTCGTATGGCTCTTTGATCGCGCGCGATACGTCTATGCCGAAGCGCCTGCCGAAAAGGCGCAGCGCGAGCCTGTCGTAAGGGCGGTCGAAGCGCACCTCCTTGCTTAGCAGATGGACGTGAAAATCAAGCGTTTGCATCGGGGATCCTTGGGAAAATTTTGCCGAGTTTATATCAAATTGCGGTAAATAGTTAGAATTTTAA
>NZ_CALIJF010000421.1 GCF_938018035.1 uncultured Campylobacter sp.
GACGGCGGCGCTTACAAGGACTTTGCCGCTAGAGTATTTTAAGGCGTTATCGATTAAATTTTTAATTCCGGTTGCATAAAGCTCAAAATCAACCTCAACCGCACTTATTTCCGCATCCGCTCGCACTTCTATGCGGCTCGTGTCTTTTAGTAAAAGCATATCTACCGAGTGATCGACGATGTCTATAACTCGGTGCTTGTTTTTCTTAAGCTCCCATTGATTAGATACTAGTTTTTCGACCTTGACAACCTCGCCAAGTATCATTTCTAGCCTTATAAAAATTTGTTTTAATCTACTTTTAAATTTATCGTCTCGTAAGATTTCGGCTATCATGTCCGCCATGATCCGCCCCTTCATTATCGGGTTGCGAAATTCGTGCAAGATGTTACGTAAAAATAGCGCTCTAGCCTCTTTTATCGCATCTATTTTTTGCATCGTCGTGTTAAATTCGCCGGCGATTTGGCCTATTTCATCGTTTGCTTCTACTCTTAGCAGTCTAAATTTATCTTCTTCGCCCGCTTTTCTTATCATATTTTTTAAATTTCTGAGTCTCAGCAATTTTTTTAAGACGACTATGAAAAAAGCCACCATTACGATATTTACTATAAGCCAAAGTATCCAAATGTTATGCGAAGAAATTTCTTCTAAATTTTCTAAAGGCACATCGTTTTTCGCGATGTCATCTTTGTTTGATAGCTCAAGCCCTGCCGCATCCATAATGCGTGAAAACATCTTAGGATCAATAGAAGAAAATCTAGGTACAAAGTAGAGCTTTTTGTTATACCTTATCATATCGGTATACGAGTCGCTAAAAATTTTTTCGCCGCCTTGCCTGATCTTAATAGGATCAAGCTCGCTATTTTTAAGGCCAATTTGCGCTAGTTGCTTAGTTGCGTTATCTTCTACTTGTCCTCGTATACGCATACCCAGCATAAAGCGCTCATAAGTAAGGTACTCTGCGTCTCTTACCTGCCTTTTTGATTCGATGAAGAATGCTAAATTTACCGTAATGAGCGCGGCAAAAAAGAAAAAAGATATGAGTTTGATGATAGATATATTACGCATTGATAAATTTATACCCTATACCGCGCACGGGGTGAATGAATCGCGGATTTTTAGGATCGTCTCCTATTTTCTGACGCAAGCGCCCTATGGCGACATCGATGCTTTTTAATCCGCTTTGAAATTTCGCCTGACCCAAATTTATCAAAATATCCTCTCTTGGTATAACCATCCCCTCTTTTTCATAAAGGTAGATAAAGATGTCAAATTCCGCCTTTGTAAGCGCTATAGCTTCTCCATTTTTTAATATAGTGCATCTTTGTTTATCTACGCAAAAGGTTTTGGAGTCGTTGCCCGCTTGTTCCCTCGGCGAAGTAGCGTGAGCCAGTTCTGATAAATCCAGAAAATGCTAAACAAAAAGGCATTGAAAATGGTGATCTAGTCGTTGTTTCATCAAAACGTGGCAAAATTTTATGTGGTGCTGTTGTAACAGATGATGTCAGAAAAGATGTAGTTTGCGTAGCAGAGGGTGCGTGGTATGATCCACAAAATCCTGGTGAGATAGGATCTATGTGTGTTCATGGCGATGTAAATGTCCTAACTATTGATAAGGGCACATCAAAGCTTGCACAAGGCAATATATCTCACACAGCTCTTGTAAATATAGAGAAATTTACAGGCAATGCCCTAAAAGTAAAGGTATTTTCAAAACCTAACGCATAAAACATATAGTGTCCGAGCCTTTCGGACACTTTTTTACAATTTTTTTTAAAATTATACTTTTATTATGCTTTTGGTTATTTACTCTTTTACAAAAACGGCGCGTCGCAACTCCATCGTACCTAGTTAAACAGCA
>NZ_CALIJF010000422.1 GCF_938018035.1 uncultured Campylobacter sp.
GTGACGCGCAGCTTACAAGGCATAAAAGATATACGCGAAGAAGCAGGCGAGAGCCTACAACGATGGACGTTGGTAAAGCGGCGGCTTGCGGCAAGAGGATAAGGGCTATGACGTGCATGAGCGGCAAGCAAATACTATACGCAGCTTGCGACGGGCGGCAAAATTTCATCCACCATAGACCACGGGTAAGCAGATAAAATTTTACATTAAAGCGGAGCTTTGCCGAAATTCTAGCGCGTTTGAAGATACGAAGTGATCGGATGAGAGTTAAGACAGCGGGCGGCTCGGCGATGACATAGCGGCGTGAAATTTTACGGCGCAAAAATTTATTTTGCCGCGCGTTATATACGCAAGGCGCGATTTAAAACTAATTTTCCAATCAGGCGGCTCGCGGACCTTCACAATACATAACCTCAAGGCATGATTAAGACAGACAGAATTTTAAAATTTAACCGCTGTATTCGCAGTCTATGGAATTTGCAACGTAAATTTAAAAGTAGCGATCCGCCCTATGAAATTCCGTTTAAATTTTAGCCCGCGATATGTTCATTTTGAGGTAAGAAGGGCTGCTCAATTGCAAAATCGCGCTTCTTGCAAAAATGGCGGCGGCGCATTACTCCGCTCGCTCGCAAAGCCTGCCAGCCTTCCGATGACGCTTTGATGAGGAGCGGGCCGTGTCTGCGCAAATTTTGTATTACTAAGATCGCGGATTTGCTTATCGCTAAATTTAGTGCATATGCGGTCGCCGTACGCCACTATGGTAAGAGTGGGTTTGCATTAATTTTGCTCCGATCGCGCTGTGTTTTGCGATAAAAATTTATAAAATTTTATTTTTGGTCGGCGCCGCAAAATTTTATAAAGCTCCATTTTAAAATTTGCGGCACGGGCACGTACTGACCATGTTCAAGCTAAAATCAAATCTCAAAATTCTAAGCGGCGAATGCAGAAAACCCTCGCGTCTAGCGTATCTGCGGCGGCGGTACGGGCACGCTAAATTTATCGCTTTTGGGACGTAAAAGACGCGCAGGCGCGGGCAAAATTTATTGATTTTAGAGTTTAAAGCATCGAATTCGCGCACCTAGGCTAAATTAAAATTTAAAGCGCGCGACGCCTTGGACGCATCCGCGTGACTGCGAACACTCATAAAATTCGCCCGAAGCAAGGTTGTAAAACCGCGGGCGGGCGCAAAATTTA
>NZ_CALIJF010000423.1 GCF_938018035.1 uncultured Campylobacter sp.
ATTTAGCGATAAAATTTAGCGGTGATTTCGCAGAATTTTATCGTGGCGTAAACGAGGCATTGCTATGTGAAAGTAGCGGATTTATCCAAGTGCGGCGTTGTATAAACAAGGCGCCTCTGCGCCTAAATAGAGCGGGGAGGGATCGCGGTTTTAAATTTATGCTACGTAGGCTACGATAAATCCGGCGGAATTTTATTTGCACTAAGCGCTCAGTTTGGGCGGATAGGAGCAATTTGAAATTTGCGCAATCAAATCGCGCGATAAAATGGGCTCGGATGTCGCTATGATTTGAGATGAGCCGCGTTAGTATTTTGTGGTGCATAAATTCTAATTGTTAGCTTAGTGGTAGCCCTTCACATCGCATCTTACGCTGCAGTGGAATCGCGTTTTATTAGAATTGAAATGATCGCAGAAATGCCAAACGCCACAGACGCCTTTTTGTAGAATTTATCTCGTGGGATTTCATTTGCGCGCGTCGGGATAAAATTTTAAACTGCAAGCCGCACTGTATCATTTTGGGGCAGAATTTTAAATTTTATGCGTTTAGAATTTTAAAATTCTGCTACGCAAATCTACGCGATGAAATTTCAAGCTTAAAAATCCGCGCCGTTTTTGGAATTTTATATATGCTCTGACGGCTATAAAATTTTACACTTAGAATTTTATCACTGCGGCAAGATTTGGTTGGACCGGGGTCTCGCATCGCCGTAGGATTTTTGGCGGCACGGAATTTTGCAGCGCGCATCTAAATTTAGTTATGCAAAATTCGTAAAATTCTTTATCGGCATGGAATTTTACAGCGCCGTTAAAGCGCATAAAGAATTCTGCGCAGACCTCGCAAACTCTAACGAAAGCTCCTTTCTTTTAGGGCACGCGAGCTTTAAGGCATGCTAGTCAATTTTGCAGCGCAAAGCAGTGAGCGCTGAGTGTTTACCGCTAGGGATTTTGCGCCTGCGGCGCCCATTTAGTCCTTTTTGGACTTTAGCTTGGTGATCGTTTCTTTTGCGGCCTCGTAAGCCTTAGCGCTCATTTCGCGCGCTCTTTCGCTTACGTTTTTAGCGACGTCGGAGCTTTTTAGCTCGGCAAATTTTTGGCTCATTTTCTTTTCAAATTCGCTAAGCTCTTTTTTGATTGCGTCCAGTTTCTCGTCCAGATCGAGGTTTTCGATGATTTTGGCGCTTTTTTGACTTAGCTCTTGAGTGATTTCGCGCGCCTTGGCGCTCGCCTTTTTCGCGCGCTCGCCAAGCTCGATCTCACCGATTTTGGCGCTTAGCTGCTCGGCAAGATCGTTTGAAATTTTTCTAAATTTAGCCAGGTAGCCTCCAAATTCTTCATCGGCGATCTTGGCGATCTCGCTTTTAGCGGGCTCCTCCGAGCTTGCGACCGCGTCGCTTAGCACGGCGCTAAATAGCTCGCTCATCTGCGAAATTTGAAGCCTTTCGTTCTCTAGGCTCTGTGCGTCGCTTGCCGGCGAGAAACTTAGCTCGTCGCGGTATCTTTCGGCGGCTTTGTTTATGCCGTCGTAGCAGCCTAAAATCGCGCCTCTAATCAGCGCAGAGGCTGTATTTTTGCTCTCGTTTGCGACGAAAATCGCGCGATTTATGATGATTTTTGAAATTTCTTTTGTGCGGAATTTCGTAAATTCTCCGTCGCCGATAGCCGAAAATGCGATGTTTTTCGCCGTCTCGTGCGCGGTATCCTCGATGTCGGTGCCGCTTTCTAGCACGCTTATAAAGGCCAGTTCGCTTGCTTCTTTAAGTACGTCCGCAAGCGGAAGTTTGCTCGCGATCGCTCGCTGTAACGCCGAGCCTATGCGCTCTTTTAGCTCTGTTTCGCTTGCGTTTTGCAGCGCGGTATCCAGATCATCGTAGCTGCGCAAAATAAGGGTTTTAATCGCCTTTTGTTTACAAGCGATCTTTTTGCGCAGATCGTCGTAGTCGTAGATGAGCTTGTAAAGAGCCTGCTCGTCCTCGTCACACAGCGCCTTTTTCACCCCTTCGATTAGCGCTTCGGAGGAGGCGTCCTTTAGCGCTCCTATTTCGTTAAGCTCGGCGGCAAAGCTTAAGATGAGTTCGGCGCTTTTTGCGCTTTTAGCATCTTCGCTAAGTCCGCGTAGAGCCTTCAAGCTCTGTTCAAAAGCTAAATTTTGCACGCAGGCCGCCAGCTCGGCTTGTGAAATTTGCGCGAGATCGGCGCCGAATTTTTTGATTATTGCTTCTTTCATTTCATCTCCTGTCACAATACATATTTAAAGTGGGCTTTTAAGCGCTCGAAAATTTCGTTTCGATGCAAGTCGTCTTTAACGAAAACGCTTACGTTGAAGCTCATATATTTGCCGCCGTTTGAAAAGCGCGAAAAGTCTATTTTGTAATTTTCGCCCTTTAAAATTTCATCGATCTGCTCGCGCTTTTGGGTAGTCGCGTCTAGGACTACTTTATATTCCCAAAAGAGCGGATAGTCGATTTTTGGCTTTTCAGCCCCTAATATACACGCCACTCTTGCCCCCCTCTTTGCGTTGCAGCACGACATCGGTGATCTGCATCGATTTATCGATCGCTTTTAGCATATCGTAAATCGTCAGCAGCCCCACGCTCACGCCCGTTAGCGCCTCCATCTCGACGCCCGTTTTGCCCGTGATTTTTACAGTTACGAAAAGCTTAAACGCGCACTCGCTCGCAAGCTCCTCAATATCGGTTTTAATCGAAGTAATCGTAAGCGGATGGGTCATGGGTATGAGTTCGCTCGTCTTTTTAGCGCCCATTATCGCGGCAACGACGGCGGTTTGAAGCACGGGGCCTTTTTTAGCCGTGTTTTGCTTGACGGCGGCAAACGCCTCCGCGCTCATTCGTATGATGCCGCTAGCGGTGGCTACGCGCTCGCTATCATCCTTAGCGCCGACATCTACCATGCGCGGCATATTATTTTCGTCGATATGTGAAAGCATAAAATTTCCTTGCAGTTTTTGGCGGGATTATAGCAGAATTTCGGGCATAAAAAAAGCCCGAGCTTTTAAACTCGGGCTTCATACAAAAAGGAGGTTTTATCTTGTCGGACAAGGACGATTATACTACCTAAACAGTAAATAGAAATAAAATATATCCTTTTTAAACCAACTCTTTCGCGCTTAATTTATAGCCGTTTTTAAAATTTTGATGAAATTTGACGATATGTTCTGACGCGCTGCGCGGGAATTTGAATGGGCGGTAAAACAAAACGGAGTCAAAGAGCGACTAAATTTAAAGCCGACGTTAAAGAGCAAAGATAAAATTTAAAGCAGTTTGTGGTTATTTTGGCTCAATATGGACGATCAAAAGAGCGGAGCAGGGCGCTCTGCCGAGGCAGTATAAATAAGACGCCGCAAAAAAACGAGCTTAAATTTAGAGCAAGACGGCGTTTAAATTTAAGCTCGTTTTGCTTAAACTCAAGGGCTCGCGCGCAATGCAGCGCAAATTTAAACCTTCCACGCGAGCGCCGTAGTACGCAGGCACGGATTAAAATAGCGCGCCGTAAATTTAAACATCGCCGCGCAAAATCCAGCCTGCGTTTTAAATTTAGCCTCGTTTAAATTTTAAACGTTTTTAGCAGGCTGCCTAAATTTAGCCCCTTATCTTCGCCGTTTGCGTCGCCTCCTAAAAGATCACCCAAAAAGCTACTTGCGTCGTTGATATCGATTTTACCGTCGCCATTTACGTCAAGCTTGGCACTTGCGATTTTACCGATCAGCGCGCTAAAATCCACGCCTTTGCTATCGACAGCGTTTGCTTGCACGTCCTCGCCGCCGCCCAAAAGTCCGCCCAGCATCGAGCCTAGCGAGCTAGATCCGCCGCTTTCGTTTTTGCTTAAAAAATTTGAGCTGATGCCCGCAATTATCGCATTTATCTGATCGTCGGGCAGGTCCACGCCTAGAAATTTTTCGATAAAAGCGACCGGACCGCTTTGAAATTCTCTTAAATTTTTATCGTCGCTTTTGAGCGCCGAGACCATATTTACAAGTCCGTTTATGTCCATTTACGCCTCCTTGATCTTGGCTTTCGGAGCCTGTTTTACGATAAGCTCTATTACTTTTAGGGCGTCCGCCTTGGCCTCAAAATCCTTGCTAACGGCGATGATCTGTCCGTTACTAGCCGTTAGGCGGAAGCGAACCTTGTCTGCTTTATCGGTGTAGAGCTCAAATTTCGGATTGTTTAGCTTCTCGCCGCCTGCGATTTGATCCTCGATCTTATTTAGCGCGGCGTTTTTTGCGACGCTTTCGATGCCGTTTTTGCAAGCGGCCTTGCTCGTGTAAACCTCGGAGGTGCACAGTACGTGCCCGTCATAAAGTAGATCGAATTTGCAGCCGTCCTTGGCGTCTTTGATTAAAAACTCAGCCATTTTTCATCCTTTCGTAAAAGATATCGTTATTTTAGCTAAAATTTTAATAAATATTTTTAATAGGCGCGGAATTTTCTGCTAAAATTGCGCACAAATTTCATTTACAAAGGATCATAATGATAAAGGCTCTACGTTTTAGCTTGATTTTCGCCGCTACTTTAGGATTTAGCGCGGATGAGAGCGATGCATTGTTTAAGGACATAAGGACGCGTCTAGGTTGCAATCTAGCCGCACAGGACTGCGAGACTAACGCGGGCGGGCAGAAGGCGCTTTTTAGCGTGGCGCGCCATCCGATCGAAGCGGGAGCAAACGAGCTAAAAATAAGCGGAATTTCGCGTGAGCTGAAAAATCCGAGCGTTAAAATTTCGGGCGTGAGTATGAATATGGGCAATGCGGAATTCCCGCTAAAGCGCAGCGCAGACGGCTATGAAGCGACGCTTGATGTTGCAGTGTGTACGCACGCCGTAATGCGCTACAAACTTGAAATTTACGAGGATGGCGAGCCCAGCGGGCTTTTTGTGTATTTTGATCTACGAAAGCGCGCTACAGATCGAGACCGAGGCGAAGACATCCACTTGCATCACCACGAGCATTAGACGCGCCCCGTTTGCGCGCGGGGTAAAATTTGCGCTTTTTCAGACACGACGCTTTAGAGGAACTTTCACGTTGATTGTAGAAAATTTTACAAATTTTATAAGGCGCCGCTCGCGATAAATTTTATGTATCTTTCGAGCGACACGCGTCGCGAGCAGATACAGATGCCTGCGTAAATACGCGGCTAGCCGTGGCTACCTGACGCGTTTATGGGCATTTTGCAAGCACACCATTGACTTATAGGCGCGCGGCTATTTGTCGCGCATTCGCCGCATATGTTTCGTAACCACTACCGAGGCGCGTCAAATTTAGCCCCTCATCGCCTCTAAATTTTAAAATTTTTAAAATTCGCTTGCGTTTCATACGCCCAAGCTACGCGGAATTTTAAAATTCCTTGTATAATCTGAAGCAAATTTTAAATCTAAGGAAAGCCATGCAAATATTAAGACAAAAGCACTTTAGCGGCGAGCGCGCGCTGTTTTGCGCAAAGGATCTGCGGATCGAAAATTCCGTCTTCGGCGAGGGCGAGTCGCCGCTAAAACACAGCGCAAATATTGTCGCGCAAAACTGTAAATTTGAGTGGAAATATCCGTTTTGGTATGCCGAAAATATCCGCGCGCAGGACTGCTTCTTCGACGAGGTCGCGCGCGCAGGGATCTGGTATAGCCGCGGCGTGGTGCTAAAAGACTGCCTCTACGGCGCGCCCAAGGGGCTTCGCCGCGTAAAAGACGCCGCGCTTCAAAACGTAGAATTCCACGACGCGCAGGAGACCTTGTGGCACTGCAGCGACGTCACGCTAAAAAACGTCACCGCAAAGGGCGCGTATTTCGGGCTTGATTGCGAAAACTTAAGCATCGAAAATCTATCACTCTTCGGGGATTACTGCTTCGACGGCTGCAGAAACGTAACGATCAAAAACTCCAAGCTCCTATCCAAGGACGCGTTTTGGAACTGCGAAAATATCGTGGTCGAGGACTGCTTCATCGCGGGCGAATACTTTGGGTGGAATTCTAAAAACGTAACGCTGCGAAACTGCAAGATCGAGAGCCTGCAGGGCTTTTGCTATATGCCAAATTTACTCTTGCAAGACTGCGAGCTGATAAATACGACGCTAGCGTTTGAATACAGCGACGTGCATGCCGAGGTAAAAGGCGCGATCGATAGCGTCAAAAATCCGAGCAGCGGGCTGATCCGCGCGGCAAGCATCGGCGAGCTGATCCTAGACGGCGCAACGGACGCGTCTAAAACTGAAATTATTACTGAATTAAGGGCGTAAGATGGGACTTTTTGATTTTATAAGTGGCAAGGAGAAATACGATTTCGACACCCTGCCGAATCGCCGCGGCACGAAGTCGCTTAAATGGGACGTAGGCGAGAATGAGCTTCCGATGTGGGTCGCGGATATGGACTTTGCCGTAGCGCCCGAGATCATCGAGGCTCTGCAAAAGCGGCTAAATGAGCGGGTTTTGGGCTATTCGATTATCGATGATGAGTGGCGCAGCGCGTATCAAGGCTGGTGGCTTTCGCGCCACGATTATGAAATCCAAAAGGAGTGGCTGATCTATGCCGGCGGCACGCTACCTGCGATTGATTCGATCATCCGCAAGCTCACCTCGCCCGCCGAAAACGTGCTGCTGATGAGCCCGGTTTACAACTGCTTTTACTACTGCATCAAAAACGCCGCCCGTGTGCCGTTGCAAAACGAGCTTGCCTATGCTAGCGGCGATTATAGCATCGATTGGGAGGATTTGGAGGCTAAGCTTGCCGATCCGCAGACGACGCTTTTTATCCTTTGTAACCCTCACAATCCGGTCGGCCGCACCTTTAACAGGGACGATCTCGCCCGTATCGGCGAACTGTGCGAGAAGCACGGCGTGACGGTGCTTAGCGATGAGGTGCATTGCGATCTGACTGAGCCGGGCGTGCGTTACACGCCATTTGCTGCGGCGAGCAAGAACTGCGAGAAAATTTCAGCCTCCATAATCGCTCCTACGAAGGCGTTTAACATCGCGGGGCTGCAAAGCGCGGCGGTCTTTGCCGCAGATAAGCGCTTGCGTCATAAAATTTCAAAGGCGCTAAATTCCGACGACATCGCCGAGCCGAATTTTTTCGCAGTGCAGGGCGCGATCGCCGCATTTACGAAGGGTGCGCCGTGGCTGGACGCGCTGCGCGAATATCTCAGCGAAAATCGCAAATTCGCGGCGGAATTTATTGCGCGTGAGCTTCCGCAGGTGCATGTCGTGCCGCAAGACGCGACTTATCTGATGTGGCTCGACGCGGGCGCTTACACGCAGGATAGCGCGGAGCTTGCGCGCTTCATCCGCGAAAAAACGGGGCTGTATCTCTCCTGCGGCGCGCAATACGGCAAGGGCGGCGAGAAATTTTTGCGCCTAAATATCGCGACATCTAGAGCGCTGTTAAAAGACGGGCTAGGACGGTTGAAAGAGGCGCTAAAGATTTGCCCGCATTAAACGAACTACGGCGCGGCAAGGACGAAATTTAAAATTTTATAGCGGCCAAATTTAAAGCGGCGGAGCAAATTTTAAAATTTATCGCAGCAGGGCGCGAGCTTTGCGCTAAATTTAGCGGCGATCAGGCGGCGGCGCGCGAGCGTTTAAATTTGGCGCGCGGCAAATAAACCGGCGCTTAAATGCGCTACAAAAGGCGGATTATGGATAGAAACGGCGATCTACAGGAGCTTTACCTACTTGAAAAACGGCGCGAAAAGCTCGCGCGCATTAGCAAGCTTATCTCATTTTTGATAACCCTGCTGCTAGTCGGGCTTTACGTGCTTTTAAATACGAGGGCGGAGCCCGTCTCGTTTGATACGAATTGGCTTATAGTAGCGCTTTTCATCATCTTTCCAGTTTTAAACGGACTGCTCTACCGCCTATTTTGCGGCTTAAACTTTGGCAAAAACGGCGGCACGCAGCGCGCAAATTTCGATAAATTTAGCGGCTCCGATACGGCGCGAAATACGGACGTATTAGGGCAGGGTGCGGCGCAAGATGGGCAAATTTTTAGCGCCGATGCGAAAGAGGTGCAGGTATTAAAAGCTGAAGCGAGCGAGGGCGGCAGCTACGAAAGCAGTGATAGCCGCGAGAGCGCTATTTACGAGAGGTTTGAACCCAAAGTCGCCGAAGATGGGGGCGGAAGTGAAAAAGAGGGCGCAGCCGGATCAAAATTTAACTTTCTAGCCGATCTGCAGAGCCTGGAGGATGAGCGCGCGGCGCTGCAAAAATCGGTGAAAAAGGCCGGTCTAATCGCCGCCGTCGTAGGGACCAGTGTGGGCGCACTGGTGGCGCGCTTTTGGGGCGATATAATAGCCGGCGTATTTTTCGGCATCGCCGTTTACGGCGCCGCGGGCTCTTTTTTGACGGCGAGCAAAAGACAGAATTTCAGATCAAATTTTAAAAACAGGGTCGTCGCGAGCATCGCAAAAAGCTTCGGGCTTAGCTACGATGAAAGCGGCGGGCTAGGGACGGATGAGTTTTTTGAAATTTACGACTGCTACATCAACGAACAATTGAGCGAGGATATGATGAGCGGGGAGGTGCAGGGCGTGCGCGTGAGATTTAGCGACTTTTACGCCGCCGAAAAGGTGCGCACCAAAAACGGCACTCGCACCGACGTAAAATTTCAAGGAGTGCTTTTCGTCGCAGACTTTCACAAAAGGCTTAACTGCGAGGTGCGGGTGTGCCACAAAAACTCGCGAAATCTGCGCAGATACGGGCAGCGAGCGAATATGGACGATGTGAAATTTGAGGAGTTTTTTGACGTCTATACGACCGATCAGGTAGGTGCGAGATACGCCCTGACGCCGCTTTTGATGCAGCGACTGACGGAGGTCTATCTAAGGCTGGGCTCGCAGATAAACGCGGTGCTAAGGGAGGATAAAATTTACGTGGCGATCGAGACCTGGCGCGATAATTTCGAGCCTAGAATCGACTGCTCGCTAAAGCAGGACTCCACGATAGAGCTTTACGTAGATGAGATCGGCGCGCTCGTTGATATCGTGAGCGAGCTAAATTTGAACCGTAAAATTTGGAGCGAATGAGGCAGGCGGCGGCGCTGTGGAGTATGGCGGAGGCGGCGGGCTGCATACGGCTCTGGCGACACACAGATATGCAGACAAAACGCACGCGATCGTAGGCTTAGCGACAGCGGCACGGATGCGTTGTACAGCCGGGTGTGGAAACGGATGCGCTGCGCGGATCGTGCGTTTGGGCGGATGTACGATCGCTTCTTCACGCGAGCCGACTGAAAGATGGAACGCACGCGGAAGGCGTTCGTATAAGACTTCGCAAGCTGCATGATTCGATAAAATTTTATAAATTCCCGATCCGTTTAGCGAGCGAGCACTTGTGATTTATCATCGCTCGTGCGGCATAAATTTTACCGCACGAGCAGTTTGCATTAGAATTCTACTATCGCTTGAAATTTTACGCCGCCGCGCGCGACTTAAATTTTGCCGCGACGACCCGCGCTAGGCTGCATTCCATCTCGGCTAAAATTTACTCGGCGGCTAAATTTGTCGTGCGGAAGCAAAACTTTGCCGCTAGATCGATAAATTTTGCTAGCTTATAAAAGCACTCGCCGCCTATGGGCGTTTATGGACGCCGTTTCGGTAAAGCTACGGCGCCAGCGTCGCTGCGAGCTTGCGGGGCTTAGTAAGATCGCCCCGCTAAACTAGACGGCGAATCTAAATTTATAGCTTCCCGCCCTCGATTACGACGTCGTCAGCCTTGATGTCGTCGCCGTATACCGGCGCTAGCGTCGCGTCGTAGTCGGCGTGGAAAAATTTCTCGTCTGCGAGCTTTACGATTAGATCGTCAAGCCATTTGCGAAGCTCGTCGTTGCCCTTTTTGACCGCGGGCGCGATGACGTCCTGATCGCCGAGCGAGCGGATGCCTACCTTAAAGCCCGGGTTTGACTTCGTCCATGCAAACAAAAGCGTATTATCATGTGCGATCGCATCGCCTCTGCCGTCCAGCATCGCACCGAAAGTCTCGGTATTTTGGTCAAATTTTAAAAGCTTGATCTCGGGATGGTTTTTCGTAAAATACAGATCCGCGGTCGTGCCTTTGTTGATTAAAAGCGTTTTGTCCTTAAGCTGCGAAACGTCGGTGATATCGCCATTCGGGCTCGCGACGCCGAGAGCTACCTTCATATACGGTAGCGCGAAATCCACGACCTCTTTGCGCTCTGGTGTGACGGTGAAATTTGCAAGCGTGATATCGACCTTATCGGACGTCAAAAATTCCGCGCGATTGGCGGCCTCTACGAGCACGAACTGCACCTTGCTCTCATCGCCCAAAAGCTCCTTTGCGATACGTTTTGCAAAATACACGTCATATCCCGCGTTTTTGCCCGTCTCGTCAATGTAGCCAAACGGCGGCTTATCGCCGAAAACAGCGATCCTTACTACGCCGCGCTTTTTAACTCCGTCTATATAGCTTTGCGGCGCGGCGGAACCTTGTGCGGAATTTGAGGAGCCTTTGCCCTCGTCGTTGCAACCTGCGAAAAATAACGCAACTAAGATAAAAAGCGTGCTTAGCGTTTTTTTCATCTTTTCTCCTTTATTAAAATTTATTTTTTAAATTCGAACATATTTAGAAATTTCTTCGCGCGCTCGCTCTTCGGAGCGGTGAAGAACGCCTCCGGTTCGCTAATCTCCACGATGCTTCCCTCATCCATAAAAACTATGCGATCGGCTACGGCGCGCGCAAAGCCCATCTCGTGCGTTACGATTAGCATCGTCTGCCCCTCTTTGGCGAGATTTAGCATTACGTCGAGCACCTCGCGCACGATCTCGGGATCAAGCGCCGCGGTAACCTCGTCAAAAAGCATGATCTTGGGCTTCATCACAAGGCTTCGTACGATCGCGATGCGCTGCTTCTGCCCGCCGCTAAGCTCTTTGGGATAGGAATTCTCCTTATCCGCAAGACCTACGATCTTTAGCCATTCGCGAGCTAAAGCTATCGCGTCTTCTTTCGGGACGTTTTGTACCTTCATCGGGCCCAGGATTATGTTATGCAGAACGCTTAGATGATCGAAAAGCTCGTAGCTTTGAAAGACCATGCCGATCTTTTGCCTGATCCTGCGCCAGTCTGTAAAATTTTGATCGATCCGCTCGCCCTCGATTATAAAATTTCCGCTTTGTACCGGCTCTAAGCCGTTGATCGTGCGAAGTAGGGTGCTTTTACCGCAGCCGCTAGGACCTAGGATCACAACGACTTCGCCCTGCGCGACGCTAAGGCTGACGTCCTTTAGCGCGTGCAGCTCGCCGTAAAATTTATTGACTTTATCGATTTTTAAAATTTCCATCAGCTCCACCTGTTTTCTAGTTTTTTCGAAAGCGCCGAGATCGGATAGCAGATCAAAAAATATACGAAAAATATCGCTCCGTAGATGATTAGCGGCGCGTAATTGTCGCGGAAGACATTCACTTCGATGATCTGCTGTCCGACCTTGACGAGCTCTATGACGCCGATTAGTACGGCGATCGAGGTTGTTTTTATCATCCTGCTGAATAAATTTATCGTTGCGGGCACTAGGCGCCTCATAGCAAGCGGCAGGATGACGTAGAGATAAATTTGAAATCTGCTAAATGCGAGCGCTTCGGCGCTTTCGAACTGATGCTTAGGGATGCTAAGCACGGCGCCGCGCACTAGATCCATCATCTCAAAAACGCCCCAGATGCTAAAGACGATGATTGAAGCCGCGATATTTGAGATGTGGATGCCAAATGCCTTGCTCGCGCCGAAATATACGATAAATAGCCAAACGATAGGCGGCATGATGCGCACGATCTCTAGGCAAATTTTAAGCGGGATGTATAAGGCTCTGCGCCCCGAGGCCATTAAAATTCCAAGTACCAAGCCTAGCATGAGTGAAACCGCGATCGAGATAAGCGCGATTTGCAGCGTGACCCCGAGCCCGCCAAGAAGCCTGATTAAATTTTCGCCGCCGAATAGTCCCATCGCTAGCCTCTCATATACGCAAGGCGCTTTTCAAGCAGCGTAAGCGCTAGCGAAAGCGGCAGGATTATGATCAGATACGAAACGCTTAACATAAACAGCGCCTCGTTCGTCTTGTAATATAGCCCGATCACGTCCTTTGCGGCATAAACGAGATCGGCGAGCGCTACGATGCTAACGATCGAAGTTTCTTTGAGTAGAAATATGATGTTTGCGCTGA
>NZ_CALIJF010000424.1 GCF_938018035.1 uncultured Campylobacter sp.
TCATGCAATCAGGCAAATTTACTCTCGCGATCATTGTGGCGAATGTCCTATTTTTCGTGATTTCATTCGCATTGGAATATTTTTTCGGCTTTAAGTCCTACCTATTTTTCGGGCTCAATCCATATTTTTTCGAGGGGATGCCGTGGCAGCTACTAAGTTCATTTTTTATGCACGGCGGAGTGATGCATCTAGCGATGAATATGGCGGTTTTATATCAATTTGGTGGGATTTTAGAGAGAGCGTTCGGTGGGATAAAATTTACGCTACTTTACATCGTAGGCGGGCTGCTGAGTGGCGCTTTGTGTCTGATTTATATCCGTTATGCCATGAGCATGGGAGAAATCGTCAATATCGTAGGCGCTAGTGGCGCTATTTGCGTGCTTTTAGGCGTGATTGCTTATTTTGATGAACGCAATGCGGGCGGGATTTTTGTCGCGATTTTGATAATGAGCTTTGCGCCGATGTTAATGGGCGTAAATGTGGCATGGTATGCGCACATAGCGGGGTTTGCGGTCGGTTATGGTTTTGGAATGATCCAGAAAAAATTTAGAATTTTGTAGAATTTAACGCTAAATTATACATAAAATTTTATGAAAGGATGCAGATGAAGCGGATATATTTTATAAGACATGCCGAGGCGCAAAGCGGCAACGGAAGCGATTTCGAGCGGGCATTAAGCCGTGTGGGCGAACTTTGCGCAAATAAACTTGGAGAAAAGCTGTGTAGCTTGGGACTTGCGCCTGATTTGATTATTACAAGCTCGGCTATACGCGCACTCCATACGGCGCAAATTATCGCCAATACGCTGGGCGCGACAAAAAAGATAGTGTCATTGCGAGAGTTATACGATGTAAGTTTATGGGATTTGGCAAAGTTTGTTCGCAGCTTGGATGAGAAACGATTTTTTGGGTGCGGTGTGAATGTTGAAAAATACAATGTGGTTGGTCTGAGTAGCGAAAAACATCGCGACGCAAACGCTGAAAATTCTGCTTTTAAGAGCACTAAAATTCCCGCTAGCATTAGCGAAAATAATGCGATATCTTGCAACAATGTAGAAATTTCTAGCGCAGATATTGTGCAAAATTTTAATGCAGCTAGCGCGGAATGCGTATTTATCGTTGGACATAATCCGACAATAGGCGCAATTTGCTCGCTTTTAGGCGAGAAGGAAGTCGATAAATTCTCTCCTTGCTCGATTTGCGGCTTAGAATTTGACGTTCATAAATTCTCAGAAATTACTGATCATAGCGGCAAAATGGTAATGCTGCAGTGCCCTTAATTACGCTTTTAACGCTTCATAATTACAATCGGGCGGCTCGTTGGCGCATTAAAGCTACTTTTTGCCGAGCATTGTCATATACTCGTAAAATAAGACCATATGGCAAAATAGCAAATTATTTTTGAGATAACTTTAAATTTTAAAAAATTTCCAATGATGCGGCTCGCCTTAAAATCGTAGACTAAATGAGTCAGAAAACTAAATTTCATATTTTTAGATAATCGGTCGTTAGCGCTTTTGCTTGAAATTCTAGTTGCTTTGTAAAATCTTAAGTTTAGATTTTACGGATGGAAATTCCGTGCCAAAATTTTCTCAAAAACATAAATTTATTGAGAAGAATAAAATTTATTAAGTAAAATTTAATAGTAGCCGTGGTATCATTCCCTAAAAATTTTGATAGGGAATTAAAATGAGACAGTACGAAACTTACAGATGCGACAAGTGCGGCGCGGAGGTCGAAGTGCAAAACGTAGGCGGCGGCACGCTTAGCTGCTGCGGAGAGCCGATGAAATGCATTACCGAGGATCTGACGCAGGTAAATTTGATGAAGGCGTTCGCGGGCGAGTCTCAAGCGCGCAACAAATACGATCTTTACGGCGATTTAGCCAAAGAGGCGGGCTTTCATGCTATCGCGCGACATTTTTACGAGGCTGCCGAAAACGAAAAATGGCATGCCAGAGCCGAGCTAAAGGCACATCATGCGGCTGCCGGCATAGCGCTTGATAAGATGGATAAAAATCTGCTCGACGCCGCCGCCGGCGAGCGCTACGAGCACGAGAGCATGTATCCGAGCTTCGCTAAAATCGCGACCGAAGAGGGTAAAAAAGAGGTTGCGCGCCTTTTTAACGCTATCGGCAAGGTCGAGCAGGAGCACGAGCGCGAATACAACGAGCTTCAAAAGATCCTGCTAGAAGAGGGCTTTTTCGAGAGTTTCGACGAGGAAGTTTGGGTGTGCGAGGTCTGCGGGCACGTTCATCGCGGCAAGAAAGCCCCGGGCGCCTGTCCGCTCTGCAAGGCTCCGCGCGAGTATTTCAAAAAACAAAGGCTCGTCTGATTTTGATGCTTGCGGCACGGCATTTTTGCGATAGCTTTCGAAGCTGTCGCAAATCTCGTTTATTGTCGCGAACCGATCGCTTAAATATTGGCTTAAAATTTTGCGCGAGATTTCGTCTTTTTGCTCCTTTTTGTCGCGGACTCCGTGGCTAGACGAAATCTCGGGCTAAATTTATTTAGCCTAAACTCCTTTTCTTATCCCCCTAAGAAATGAAATCCTGCTCGCAAGAGCGGGATTTCTGTCGTAAAATAAATCTAAAATAATCATGCCGATGATTTTATCTCTTTAAATTTTTAGTGGAAATTTCTATATGATTTTTGCGCTATTTACGAAGCAAGTTTCGCGCCGGTAAATTTCGCAGCAAACTTTGGTGGCAGAATCTTTTGTGTCTTTAATTTTAAGGCGAATACGGTGCGATGAGAATTTGAAAGCAAATCAAACTATAAAATTTCGAGGGTTTAAATTTTAAATCAGAAATTCCATCCTTGCGGAATTTGCAGATAAATTTTATATCCGCTACCTCTTAATATGTCGATTATCTTTTGCTTATAAAATCCTCGGATGAAATCCCGTATCGTCAAAATTTAAATGAAATTTTATACTAAATTTATCTGGAATTTTAGGCAAAATCGCATGAGAAAATCTAAAAAGTAAATTATTCTATATTCCAAAAGAGTAAAATTTTAGATTTTTTGCAATCAAGCTCTAAGGCTCGCGCGTTAATTTAAAATTTTGCCGAGTTAAATTCTAAAGCTCGCAGGGTAAAATTTTTAGGTTTTGTTATGCGAGTATGAAAAACAAATTTCAGAATTTTTCAAAATAAAATTCCAAATTTTTTAGAAAATAAATTCCATAAAAAACGATTTCAAAGTCGCATCAAAACGAGATTTAAAAAATCTCGCTCAAGCAAGCCTCGCGCCATCTCAAATTTTAAAATTTTACTCCTCGAATTCCTCCGCGACTTTCGCCGCAAGGCGCAGTTTGTCGCTGTCGAAGTGGGTGTAGATGCGCGAAGTATTGAGGCTCGCGTGGCCGAGGGCTTCTTGGACGAGCACGAGGTCCTTTTGCTTTTTGTAAAGCATCGTCGCAAAGGTGTGGCGCAGCATGTGGGCGCCGTTTTTTTCCTTGCGTATGCCCGCGCTCATTAAAATTTTCTCCACGATGCCGCTGACGTATGCTTGCGTGAGCGGCGCGCCGTTTTTGGTGACGAAAAGATAGCCCTCTTTGTTTGAAAAATTCGTCTCCAGTGCGTTTAAATGCTCCTCGATCAGGTGGCGTTTAATCATCACGATGCGATATTTGTTGCCCTTACCGCGGATTCGGATGACGAAAAGATCGCCCTCCGGCGCGATATCTTTGCGCTTGAGATTTATCGCCTCGCCCACGCGGATGCCGGTGTAGACGATGATTTTTACGATTAGGCGGTTGCGA
Source organism: uncultured Campylobacter sp. (assembly GCF_938018035.1). GTDB lineage: Bacteria > Campylobacterota > Campylobacteria > Campylobacterales > Campylobacteraceae > Campylobacter_B. The sequence continues at coordinate 3,765 of NZ_CALIJF010000424.1, forward strand.
TGGGCAAAGGAGGGGAACTCGCTTAAATTTATCGCGTCCAAAAACCGCTTCAGCTCCTCCTCGCTCATAAACTCCGGAAGCTTCGTGCCGCGGCTGCCGCTAATACCGCCCCAGTGCTTAAGCTCGATGCCGTAGTTGTGCGAGGTGCCGTCCTGCTCATTTTGGCGGTCGATAAAGCCGAAAAAATTTATCAGCGCGATTCGGTAGTTTTTTTTGCTCGCATCGCTCAGCCCGCCCGTAATGGAAGCTAAAATTTCGCTCAAAAGTTCCTCGTCGATATTTTTCATACTCTCAAGGCCGTACTCTACTATCGCTTCGTAAAATTTTTTAAGCGGGTTAAAATAGGTATTGATGCCGGTAAGTCCCGCATTTCGCGCATCTTTTGCAAGGCGCTCGAGCTCGCCGATACTTGCTACCTCGTGATTTAGAGCCAGGCTTGCGCGGCGAAACAGCACGTCGTTTTTCAGCTCCTTATTCGATAGCGCGCTTAGCTTGTAGCGCACGAATTTTACGAGCCAAAACAGCAGCGATTTTTCAAAGCTATCCTTATAATCGAGCGGGAATTTCATTTGCTCTCCTCGCTGTTGCCGAAGATCACAAAGGGCAGCATCAGCGTGTTTTTGATGAGATTATACGGCGTTTTTAGCACGTCGGTCGCAACGGCGGTCGAATAGGTGGGCTTTTTCGTCGTGCCGCGAATCTCGATGATCGTGGAGATTGTGTTGTTTTCGCCCAAGATGATATGATTTAGCAGCGGGATTTTTGAGATTATCGAGCTTGCGTCTTTGAGGTATTTAAGCTCCAGATCGATATTCAGCGCACCGCTTTTCATATCCACTTCGCCGTTGCCCGCGATGTCGGCGCTACTGCCGGTAAAGTTCATCGCATTTATGTAAATTTTATCGCCGCTGCGGCGAAAGTAAATTTTACCCTTCTGCACGCTAAAGCCGCGATCGTTGAAATCGGGCGTCTTAAACGTAAGTAGCGACGGCACGGAGTTTATAAAGCTAAGCAGCCTTTGATAGATGATGTAGTCCTTCAGATAGGTGTTTTGCACGTTGATCTCGCCGCGGTAGTTTCGCGGATCGATGCCGCTTGCTTTCAGCGTAAAGACCCCTCCGTCGAAGCTCTGCGAGCCTAGGAATTGATTGAGCGCCTCGCCGCTGATGTTTTGCGCAAAAATTTGAAGCAAGCTCTTTTTAAAGATCAACTTCACGTCGCCGCGTTTAAAGCTTGCGTTTAAATTCATATTTTTGCCGTCCAGCACGCCGTTAAAGTGCGTAAATTTAAGCGTCTTATTAAGATCGGATAGTACGATGGAAGAGTTTTGCCCGCTGAAATTTATCGGCGAGCGCTCCTTTGTGCCGCTATTAAACTCGCTGGTTTGCACGCTCGTATTGATCGCGACGTCCACGTCTTTTAAAGAGACGAAGTTGCCGCCTTTGTTGATTTTGAGAGAAATTTTACCGCTTCCGCTAGAGCCGTCCAGATCGCCCCCGCGCACTCGAAGCGCGAAAGAGTCGTTTTTATAATGGCTTCCGTCCTTGTTCAGCAGACCGAAATCAAAGATGAGATTGCTGCTGCTGATATCTAAGTTTGTAAAATCGCTGGTTAAAATTTTAAGATCTCCGCCGCTAATGCCCGCGTTTTTAAGCGTCTTAGAAAAGGGCAAAATTCCGCTAATATCGGGCGAGCTAATCTCGATCCGCTCGCCGAAGCTCATCTTTGCGCCCAAAAATTGCGAGCTTAGCACCGGCGCTTTGCCGCTAAAATCAAGGCTTATATTATCTCGCGCGTCGCCAAATTTTAAAATTTCTTTGCCGTTCGGGGAGAGATTGAAGCTATGGATTGTGCCGTTAAATTTAGCTTTGCGCGCGGCGATATCGATGCTACCGCTTGCCGTGGCGTTAAAAATTTCATTTTGCAGGTTTGCGTCTTTGATGTCGATTTTTTTCTCGGTGATGTGCACCCGCGCGGCTTTGGAGTGAAATTTTGCCTTTGAGATCATCAGATCGGCATCTTTTAGCGTTACGTTCGCATCCACCTTGGCGCTTTCCTTTTCTACGTCCACGTCTATCAGCACGCGCGCATCGATCCCGCCGCCTAGCGGATATACGGGCTCGTCTATGCCGTAGCTTTGCAAAATATCTACAAGGTCTTTGCCCAAGCTCTCCTTGGTTCGCAGATCCAGATATACGACCGGCTTCTCTTCAAAAAGCCCGCCGATACGCACGCCGCTTCCCTCCAGGCTTTTGCCTTTAAATTTAGGCTCATTTAGCGTGAAATTTAGAAAATCGTTTTTAAGCGTGATGTTGGCGTCTTTTACCGTTACGGCTTCGATTTGCGGTTGAAATTTTATCGTAAGATCCTGCGCGTAAGCCGTGGCGCTGACATTTTCGGCGATCGGGCGCGGATCTTTCAGATCGATTTTGGCGTGGAGGTTTTCGATATAGTAGTTTTTCGCGACCGCCTTGCCGTAGATCCACTCGTTCGCAAGAGGATTTAGCCCCGTAAGTGCGCCCAGCTCATTCATAAAATTTTTCAGACTCAAGGCCGAGGCGCGGTTTATCTCGATATTTAGCTGTGAGCCGATATTGTGCACGTCAAGCTCGCCCGCGATCTCGTGCGAAGCGAAGGTGCCGTTAAAATCATACGTATCGGCTCTGAAATTTGCTCGCGTCGTGCCGTGCAGAGTGAGATTAAAATCATTTAGCTCAAGCTCGATCGGATCAAAGCTAAGTCCGTTTGCGCCAGGCGTGATCTTTGAGCTTAGCCTAAAAAACCGCGTGTCGGCGTAAAAAACGTCGCTTTTGTATTTTAGCTTTAGACTTTCGCCCTTGATCTTCAAATTCTGCACATCGATCTCTTCAAACAAGGAGTTGATGAGCGAGATTTTTTTGCTAAATTCCAAAATTTTCTCGCTTTGCGTGCGCAGATCGGTGGAATTTTGCTCTAAATTTTGTGTATTATTTTGCGTAATTTCAAGATTTTTGATACGCAGCACGAGACCTTTATTTAGCTTGAGATAAAACCCCTCAAGCTTTGCAAAGCCCACGTCCAGCTGCGAAATCGCAATACCGTGCTTTAGGCCTACCGCGCAGATTATAAAAAGTATAGTAAGAGTAAGAAAAAATCTAGCTAAAAATTTATACATCATCGCCCTATCAAAAAAACTCCGCCCCAAAACCAAATCGGGCGTGCCGAAAAACTGCGCTTATAATATGAAATTTATTCAAAATTTTGGCTTATTTGCCTATAATTTCAGCTAAATTTTGAAAGGAACGCATGAAATTCTTTATAAAGCTCATCAAAGCGGCGTGCATTTGTATTGAGCTTGCGGCTATCGTGCTTTTGGCCGTGGGTTTTGATCTACACGAGCGCGTCGGCAACGCGGCAACCGTGCAGATAGGACAAGGCAGCTCAACGAAAATTTTATCGGAACTCTCAAAGAGCTATCCAAAATTTAGCAAATTCGACGCAAGGTTGCTTTCTTTTTACGGCGGCGCAAAAACCGGCGAGCTGGAGCTTAGCGGCGAAAATTTGCCCAAATATCAATTTTTATATGAGCTAAGCGTCGCAAAGCCCGTGATGAACGAGATCAAGCTGATCCCGGGCGAGACTACGATCGTGTTTTTAAAACAGCTGGCGAAAGATCGCGGGCTAAGCTTTAGCGAGCTTGAGCGCGAATACAACGCCACGGCGCCGTTTTACGAGGGCTTTTTGGTGCCTGAAACCTACAAAATTAGCAAAAACGAAAGCGAAAAAAATATCATCGACCACCTCATCTCAAGCGCGCAAAAATTCCACGAAGGATTGTCGCGCGAGCTTAGCGGCGACTACAACGCCACGGCGTGGAAGCAGGTGCTGATCAAGGCCTCTGTAATTCAAAAAGAGGCCGCAAACGCAGATGAAATGCCGCTCGTAGCCTCCGTCATCGACAACCGCTTGGCCAAAAATATGCGCCTTCAGATGGACGGCACGCTGAATTACGGCGAGTTTTCGCACGTCAAGATCACTCCGCAGCGCATCCGCACCGACACCAGCCACTACAACACCTACCTCAACGACGGACTTCCCAAAGAGCCCGTGTGCGTGGTCTCTCGCGATGCGATACGCGCCGTTTTTGCGCCCGCAAAGAGCGAGTATCTGTATTTTATGCGAAATAAAAAGACGGGGCTTCACGATTTTGCGCGCACGCAAGCCGAGCACGAGCGCAACGTAAAGGCGCAGAGGTAAAATTTAAGGCCGTTTCGGCATTAAATTTAAAAAACGAGATTTCGTCTTTAAATTTTAAAATTTAAACCCCGCATTTATAAAAATGTGGGTCGATATTTGGGAGATAACAATGAAAATAGCGATATTCGGCGCCGGGAACATCGGCGCAGTGGTAGCGAACGATCTTATCGTAAGCGATGCTTTGAGCCAAAAGATAGATAGCATCGTGCTTGTGGATGCTGTAGAGCGGATCGCGCGCGGCAAGGCTTTAGATCTTGCCCATACGGCGGCGGTTTATGAGCGCGACCTGCGCATAAGCGGCAGCACGGAGCCTGGCGACATAGCAGAGGCAGGCATCGTCGTGATCACCGCAGGGCGCGCAAGAAAGGCGGGGCAGAGCAGGGAGGAACTGTTTGGCAGCAACGCCGCCATCGTCGCGCAATGCGCGCGAGATGCCGCAAAATACGCGCCTAGCTCCATTATCGTCGTCGTTACCAATCCGCTTGATATGATGGTCTATGCGGCGCTGCAGGCTAGCGGGTTTGCAAAGGAGCGCGTCATCGGCATGGCGGGCGAGTTAGACGGCGCACGGCTTAAATTTGAACTCGCGCGAGCGAGCGGCAAGGAAATTTCATCGATGAGAAGCGCGATCGTGGGCCCGCATAGCGAAGAGATGATCGCGCTTAAAAACGAGCTGGGATTTGAAATTTCGGATGAAATTTTTGGTCGCGCGGTGCAAAATGTCAAACGCGCCGGCGCGCAGATCGGCGAGCTACTGGGCACGTCGGCGTATTTGGCGCCCGCTGCTGGGATCGTAAAGATCATAAAATACATCCTTTTTGATACTTGCGGCACGCTCGCCTGCTGCGTCGCGGATAGATCGGGGGTGCCTTTGGGGCGCTTCGTAAGCGTCGGCAAAATGGGCGCGATAGAGAGAAATTTCGCCTACTCGGGCGAGTTTTACGAGCAGCTTGAACGGATGCGTGAGCGGATAGCGGAGCTAAAGTTTTAGTGGAAATAAAGCGAATTCGACGCGACGCGGAATTTACAGAGCTAAAATTTTAAAGCGCAGAATTCTTGTGATAGAATTTGCAGCATCAAATTTCACTTTGGCAAGAAATTTAAGCTCGCGGAATTTTGTAGCGTAAAATTTCATTCGCTGCGGAATTTTAAAATTTGCGCAATTTTGCCCGCTGTGAAATTTCATAGATTAAAATTTTACTTTGGCGCAGAATTCTGCGTGGCGTAAAATTTTTAAACGCCACAAAATTTTAAAATTTAAATTCTGCAAAATTTAAAAACGAGAGGACTTTAATGCGATCAAAGCAGGCTTGCGCCGCAAATTTCAAATTTTAAATCGCGAAGCGGGATTTAGTGCGGATTTTGATAAATTAAGGAGAAAATATGAGCGAAAATGAGAGCCAGCGCGCCGTCTGGACGGATGAGAGCCGCTGTAAGGCGTGCAACATCTGCGTAAGCGTCTGTCCTAGCGGCGCGATCGCGATGAGACAGGACGAGGGCGCCGTGCAGGGCATGATGATCGACGTGGTGGATGAGGGCGCCTGTATCGGCTGTAGGGAGTGCGAGTTGCACTGCCCAGATTTTGCGATTTTCGTCGCGCCCAAGGGCTTTAAATTCGCTCGTCTAAGCTCGCAGGCTAGAGAGATGGCTGAAAAAATCAAAAACAATAATTTTATGAAACCCAAGGACGCATAATGAGAGAGGTAATTTCCACAGGCAACGCCTTAATTGCGCGTGCGGCGATTGATTGCGGCTGTAATTTTTTTGGCGGCTACCCGATCACGCCGAGCAGCGAGATCGCGCACGAGATGAGTCGCTTGCTACCTAAGGTCGGAGGCAAATTTATCCAGATGGAAGATGAAATTTCGGGCATTTCTGTAGCTTTAGGCGCGTCGATGAGCGGTGCAAAGGCTATGACGGCAAGCTCCGGTCCTGGAATTTCGCTAAAATCAGAGCAGATCGGGCTTGGCTTTATCGCTGAAATTCCGCTTTTAATCGTAAATGTTATGCGCGGAGGTCCTAGCACAGGGCTTCCTACGCGAGTGGCGCAGGGCGATATTTTGCAAGCTCGCAACCCTACTCACGGCGATTTTCAAAGCATCGCGCTGTGTCCGGGCTCGCTAAAGGAGGCTTACACGCAAACCGTGCGCGCCTTCAATCTAGCCGAGCGGTTTATGACGCCGGTATTTTTGCTACTTGATGAGACGCTTGGGCATATGCAGGCAAAGGCGGTGCTGCCTGAAATTTCGGATCTAAAAATCGAGCGTAGGGCGGAATTTAAAGGTAGTCCGAAAGATTATGAGCCTTACGATGCTGCGCCGGATAAGCCTGCGGTGCTAAATCCCTTTTTTAGGGGATATCACTATCACATAACGGGGCTCCATCACGGCGCGAAGGGCTTTCCGACCGAAAACGAGCAGATCGTGGATCGCTCTATAAAAAGGCTTTTTAATAAAATTTCGGCGCATGAAGATGAGATCGTACAATATGAGGAATTTATGCTAGATGACGCTGATGCTTGCATCATCGCCTACGGCAGCGTTAGTCTAGCCGCAAAAGACGCGATTTTAAAGCTACGGGGGCAAGGCGTGCGTGTGGGACTTTTCCGCCCGATCACGCTGTGGCCAAGCCCAGCGCGCAAGCTAAGGGAGCTAGGGGAGAGATTTAATAAAATTTTGATCGCCGAGCTAAATTTAGGGCAGTATCTGCTAGAGGTGCAGCGTGCTTGCTTGAGGGATGATTTTAAGACGCTTCTTAAGGCAAACGGCAGACCGATCAGCCCTAGCGAGATTATCGAGAAAGTAAAGGAGCTTTAAATGGCGTTTGATTACGATAAATATCTAAGAACGGACAAGATGCCTACACTTTGGTGCTGGGGCTGCGGCGACGGAGTAATCTTAAAAGCGATCATCCGCGCGATTGACCACGTAGGCTGGAGCATGGACGATGTGTGCGTGGTAAGCGGTATCGGCTGTAGTGGCAGGATGTCTAGTTACATAGACTGCAATACCGTCCATACGACGCACGGACGCGCGATAGCTTATGCTACGGGTATCAAGCTTGCAAATCCAGGCAAACACGTAATCGTAGTCACTGGCGATGGCGATGGGCTTGCGATAGGGGGCAATCACACGATCCATGGATGCCGCCGCAATATCGATCTAAATCATATCTTAGTAAACAATTTCATCTACGGGCTTACGAACTCGCAGACGAGTCCTACGACACCGCGCGGGTTTTGGACGGTTACGGCACAATACGGCAATGTCGATCCCAGCTTTGATGCGGCAAAACTTGCAATCGCTGCCGGAGCAACTTTTGTCGGACGCGAGAGTGTGACAAATCCCGAAAAAATCGAGCGACTTTTGGCTAAGGGCTTTGAGCACGATGGTTATAGTTTTTTTGATATTTTTAGCAACTGCCACGTAAATTTGGGTCGTAAAAATAAAATGAGCGAGGCAGTGCAAATGCTAAAGTGGCTTGATTCGCGCACGGTCTCTAAAGCAAAATTTGACGCTCTTAGCGAGGATGAGCGAGCAGGGCTATTTCCGCTTGGAGTTTTACATGAAGATAATGAGCGCACCGAATACACAAAGGCGTATCAAAAGGTGATAGACGCGGCACAAAGCGGCGAAGCGATAAATTTTGAAGGACTAAGATGAATCAATTAAGATTTGTGGGAGTGGGCGGTCAAGGCGTAATCTTGGCAGGTGAGATTCTAGCTGCGGCAAAGATCGCGCACGGCGGCTATGGAATCAAGGCATCTACGTATACCTCTCAGGTACGTGGCGGACCTACGAAAGTGGATATTATCTTAAGCGATGAAGAAATTCTATATCCTTACGCGAGTGAGGGCGAGATCGATTTCATGCTTGCAACGGCGCAGAGTAGCTACGATGCTTTCAAAAATGGCGTGAAAAAAGACGGCGTGATCGTAATCGAGCCGAATTTAGTAGCACCGAGCGATGAGGATAGAGCAAGCTTTAAAATTTATGAAATTCCAATCATTACCATCGCAAAATACGAAGTTGGAAATGTCATCACTCAAAGTGTCGTGGCTCTAGCGATCGCAGTAGAGCTTAGTCGCTGTATGGACTCAGGGCTAGTAAAAGAGCAAATGCTCCGCTCTGTGCCTGAAAA
>NZ_CALIJF010000425.1 GCF_938018035.1 uncultured Campylobacter sp.
TTGAGCTATGACGAAAATGCAAAATGCGTACGGTAATAATTATACTAAGTAATATGATCGCTACGCAAATCATCACCAAAATCGCAATTTCACGCGCAAAACTTGCAATCGGAGCGCCTTCTATAGAGGTACGAAAAAATGTTATCACAAATAGTCCGAAATGCTTTCCAAAAACAAAAAATAGCAACAAATCGAAGCAAAGTGCAAAAATATAAATTAGTGCAATTATGCCCACAGCAATTTTAAAAGTTCTATTCGACAAAAATGCTGCAAAAATCAGCGAAATAGCAAAAAACAAAACCGAAAAAATTGTCGTAAATTCCAAAAAACAACCTTAAATTTAGCAAAATTTAATGCGTAGTCTAGCAAGAATGACTTTAAAATTTACTAACGCAGGCACAAAAATTACTTTTTAAAGTTATAGCGGCACAAAATTTTATACGGCGATTTTAAATTTCACCGTATATAATTTTGCAATTAAAGCATGGGTTTGTCGTTACACCAAGCGTATGACAGCGAATCGAGCCAAGTTCTGTAGCTAATGTCTGCGTTAACCGACGCGTCTTTGAAAAATCCCCACGTAAAGCGCGAAAACAAAACCGATCGCGACCGCGTAAGGAGCGAACTCGGTAATGCCTTTGGCCGAACTTGCGAGCAAGAAATTATGCGCGATCGCGGCGCCCGCCGCCATGCCGATGACGAAGATACCCGAGCTTAAATTTCCCGTGCCAGCCTGCACCAAATGCTTACCTGGGCAGCCCTCGCTGAGGCTGAAACAAAGTCCTGCGAGCACCATGCCTAAGAAATTCCAAACGAAATCGTTATGTGCGATAGGCTGGCCTTCAAAGCCGAGTTTGTATTGTCCGAATGCGATATTTGCGATGCTTGCAAACACGATGACGCTTAGCACGCCCCAAAACATCGAGAAATCGCCGCGGAAAATTCTACCGAACGCGCCGACGCTGCAAAATTTACTTCTGTGCATCACTGCGCCCACGATAATGCCCGCAGCCAGCGAGATGCCTACCGCAGCGTGTTGCGCGCCGGGACCTTTAGCGGAGATAAAAAGCGCGCCGCCCTCGCCCGTTTTGAGTCCGAAGACCAAGGCTGCAAGCAGTGCAGCGCCCAGTAGCACGGGCAAAATTCCGATCGCGCCGCTAAGCCTTGCCTCTTTGCTCGCCTCATAGCCGCGCTTTTTAAGCAAAAACCCAATGAGTACGCCGCAGATCAGACCCGCTAACCCGGCTAGCGCGGTCAAATCGCCGCCGCCTAGGCGCAAAAACGCGCGCCACGGACATCCCAAAAACACAAGGCAGCCGATCATCGCGAAAACTCCTAGGAAAAATTTCGCAAACGGCGAGCTACCCGTAACCGGCGCAAACTCGCGCGTCCAAAGCACGCTTGCCAAAAAACCGCCGAACACGAGCCCTATGATCTCCGGGCGGATGTATTGCACCGCGCTAGCTCGGTGAAAGCCCAGCGCGCCGGTGGTATCGCGCAAAAAGCAAGCGACGCAAACGCCCATATTGCCCGGGTTTCCAAAATGCACCAGCGTCGCACCCAGCACGCCTAGCACGGCGCCTGCGATGATGTACCATTTAACGTTATTCATGAAAAGATCCTGAAATAATCTAGATCGACCGATCTCTTAGGCGTGATTTTATCCTTTGCAAAATAAAAAGTAAATAAATTCAGATCTAAATTTGCGAAAAGCGAAAGATTTAAATCACGAGGGCAGCCGATAAATTTAGACGCAAGTAAATCGCGGATGTTTAAATTTAGACTCTTTGCTGCAACAAAAACGCCGAATTTATCTGCCTAAACACGGCGCAGGCAAGGTGCGGAAACAGCGCAGGAGTGGCCGCGCGGACAGGATACAAACAAGACGCAGTCAAAATGCGGAAATGGCTTAGACGGAGCACAATACTTGCCGCCAATAAAAACAAATTTCAAATGGTTTTGAAATTAAATTTCAACCTTATTTAAGTATGCGGATATATAATAATGTATTTCAATTTTATTTTAAAGGGCGGGTATGAAAAAGCGAATTTTATTGGTGCCGCTTGCGATAGGCGCGATAGGCGGAGCAAATGCGGCCGAAAACAACGCCACAAAGTCGCAGGATCTGGGTCAAATCGTCGTGCAAGCGACGGTAAGCGCGGTCGATAACCTAAAATACGCGGGCTCGGCCGGAATTTTAACCCCCAAGGATATGAAAGCCAAAACCAACGTGATCGATTCGATTATGCAGATACCGGGCGTTGACGGCAGCATGGATATGGGGCGTCAGATCGGCAGGCAGTTTCAGATCCGCGGATTCGGATATCAAAGCGACGAGCGCGTCATCATCAAGCAAGACGGCGTGCGCAGAAGCGCGGGGATGTACTCAAATATGATCTCATCCTTCCGCACCGATAGCGACATCTTAAAGCGCGTCGAGGTCATAAAGGGCGCCTCGTCCGTGCTTCACGGCTCGGGTGCGATCGGCGGTATCGTAAATATGCAAACCAAAAGCGCGAGTGATTATCTAAGCGAGGGCAAAAGCGTAGGCTTGATGCTAGGACAGAGGCTCGAATCAAACAATATGCATAGCACGCGCGGCGCGGTCTATGGCAAGGGCGAGGAAATTCCGATCGACGTTTTACTCTACGGCAAGCGCGCAAGCTACGGCAATATCAAGCTCGCAGACGGCGGTACGCACTACGGCGAGGGCTACGACAAGAGCTTTAATAACGAGCATATCGATACGGGATTTTTTAAGATCGGCACAAACTTGGACGATCACCGCATAAGCTTCAGCGCCTTTGATTACGACGAAAATTTACACACGATGTGGCAGACACTATGGCAAAATGATGCAGATCTCTTCGTAAGCGGAAATTTAAGCCAGAGAGATTACGTTTTTGATTGGAGCTTTACGCCGCAAAGCCCGCTAGTGGATATGTCTTTCAAGGCCTACAACAGCAGAGCCGAGTATAAACGCGGCTATACCAGCGGCGCAACTACCGGCAGCTACGCGAACAAAGACGATCGTAAGGGACTAGAGATCAAAAATATCTCGGAATTTGATACGGGCTTTTTAAATCATAGCTTTGCTTTCGGCGGCGATTACGAAAATAGGCAGGAGGATGCGATCTTTATCCGAAACGGCGTGCTATCGGATTTTGCCTCCTTTCCAAATGAATACAATAGCTACGGGCTTTTCGCGCAGGATTTGATCCGCTTGCACGATGATTTGGAGCTTACCTTAGGCGGTAGATACGATAGATTCGATCGCGACATCAAAGGCAGATCGGCTAAATTTAAAGATTCGAGATTTTCTCCGCGCGCGGCGATTGCCTATACTCTCTTTGATAAATTTACTCTTTTAGCGGGATACAGCGAGAGTTTCCGCGCGCCTACTCCGCATGAGACATCGCAAAAAGGGCCGATAAACCGAATGTATTATTACATCCCAAATCCCGATCTAAAGCCCGAGACCGTCAAAGAGTACGAGGTCGGATTTAGTTTTAAACAGGATGAAATTTTTACGGACGATCACTTCGATATGAAATTTATCTACTTTAACGGCAAGATCGAAGATATGATCGGCATAAAGGCGCTACCACATCTAGGCGTGCCGCCGGGCGGCTTTTCGCAGCAATACGGACAGTATCAGAATATCTATCAAGCCAAAAGGCATGGTTTTGAGCTTAGCTCAAACTACCAAACGCAGGACTTTGATTTCGGCGCGAGTTTCGAACGACTTAGAATTTACAACAAGCAAACGCACGAAAATATCAACAATCACGCCAAAAAGCTAAGCGTACACGCCTTTTACTCGCCTTTGCACGATCTAAATTTAGGCTTTGAGGTAAGCCGCTACTTCAAGCCTCACTCCAAGCCCGCTTCCTATTTTGTTCGCGGGACGGAGTATTTTTACTCAGATAAAGCCTTTACGATCGCGAATTTCAAAGGAAGCTACAAGATCAAAAACGGCGTTATTTCGGTGCTTGACGGTGCGGACGTGAGCTTTGGCGTAAATAATATTTTCGATCGCCACTACATCAACGCAAACCGCACGCGAGATACTTTGGCAGTCGGCGCGGGACGAAATTTCTACGTCGATTTGGAAGTAAGATTTTAGAGTAAGCTTATACGGGCGAGGTGCTGGTTAAATTTTAAAACTTACCCAGCCTTCGCCCCTCTTTCGTTTTAAATTTAGACCTCATCTTAAAATTTTAACCTCATCGCGACCCTCTGGCGATGAGGCTTAAATGTGGCATAAATTTCTAGAGCTATAAAATCCATAATTTTTAAAATTTAACAAATTGCAAAAATTTTATAGGTCGCAAAGCCCGCAAGCTGCGAAATTCCACGCCTCATCAATCGATAGCGTTGGAGCTTTTTAACACTACTAGATGTTTTTTGCCCGCGAAGCTTAGCACTACGGCAGCATTATTTTCGTCGATCTCGCGCACCAGCTCTACTCGCACGTCGCTAGATCTTGCGGTATCCGAGCTAAGCAGCTCATTTTCTAAAATGCTTTTAAATGCCGAAACTTTGGGCTCTTTTGTATCCGATCTTTCTTTTGCTCCCTCGCGAAATTCCATCGTACCACTCTCGGCAGAGCTTACTTTAAGCGGCGAAATTTTATCCGCTGCTCTTATATTCTCGGCGCTCTCATAGTTTTCGTCCGCCTCCGTAGCTTCCGAACGCTCGGCACGCGCAACTTCATCGTAAAATTTATCGTGTGCACTCTCTTCGCTCACGTTCTCGCCTCTTAAAAAATCTGCGCTATCTACGTTTTTTGAGTCGTTAGAATTTTTTAAATTTAAAGCGGAGCCCTCATCTTTTTTCGCGAACTCTTGCGCGTCAGAATAATTTGGGTTCTTTGATCCGCTCTGATTTTTAAAAGAGGAGTCGTTTAAAATTTCATCTATGCCCGCTTCGTCCACGTCGGCCTCCTCTATGCTAGCGTCGTCTTCAAAAACCCGCCATGTCTCGTCGATACTTTTTTGCGGCTTGTGCGATAAAAATTTTCGCACGCCTACGAAAGCCGCAGCCGCAAGCAGTAACGCTACGATTATCGGCATCACGGAAACCCCGCTGCTACCGCTTTGCGCCGTTTCATTCGCCTCGCTCTTTACGCTCATCTTACTCTGATCGAAAGCGGGATTTTTTACGCGCAAAACGAGTTTTAAATTTCCGTCTTGGGTAAGGGCATCGACCAAGAGACCCGCCCCTGTGGGGAAATTGATCTCGATATCCTTGCCCTTAGGCGCTATCGTAAAGCTTTTTAAGACCTTTTGGTTGGTGCGCATTTCGTTGAATTTCTCATCGCCGCCAAGCCCTTTTAAAATAAGGCTCATCGACTGCCCATCGACACGGCGCACGATGTCTGGCTTGTATGCGGAGTCGAACGCCAAGACGATATCCACGCTATCGTCGTGGTTGAAAAGATCGTATTGCATCAGATTGGCGCCGAGGCAAAAATTTGCGATTAAAATCAAAAATATCTTTTTCATGCTCTTTCCGTTAGTTAAAAAGTTCGGCGATCTTGTCTTGCAGCTCTCGCCCGCCGTAATTTGCGCATAAATTTACGATCGCAGTGCCGATGATAGCGCCGTCTGCGTATTCTTTCGTGGCGCGAACGTCGCTAGAATTGCGAATACCAAAGCCGATCGCTACGGGCAGATCGCTCATTTTTTTAAGATCTGCGACCATATTTTTAAGGCGCGAGATCGGAGTTTGCTTGCTTCCGGTCACGCCGATAGCGCCCACGCCGTAGATGAAGCCTCGTGCGCGGCTCAAAACTCGCGCGGCGCGATGCTCGCTCGTAACGCTGATAAGCGGGATGAGCGCGATATCAAATTCCTCGCAAAGCGCGAAAATTTCTTCATTTTCCTCATACGGCAGATCGGGGATTATTAGTCCGCTGATGCCGTAGCGCGCCGCCTCGGATACAAACTCGCGCGCGCCGTAGGCAAAGATCACGTTGTAATAGACCAAAAACACGAGCGGCTTGCGCGTCTGCACCCCTTTTAAAATTTCAAATACCTTCTCCGCGTTTACGCCGTTTTGCACCGCGGAAAAGCTCGCCTTAAAAATTTCGGGGCCGTCTGCGAGCGGATCGGAATAAGGAATGCCGATCTCAAGCAGATCGATCACGCTTTCGTCTAAATTTGACAAGAACTCCTTCGTGTGCGCGGGGCTCGGGTAGCCCGCCACGATGTAGCCGATGTTTGCCTTTTTGCCGGCGAAGGCCGCCTTGATCTTATCCATAAATCGTTCCTTTTTTGTAATTCATCACGGTATCCATATCCTTATCGCCCCTGCCGCTTACGTTTACGACGATCGTTTTTTTGCCCTTTAGCTGCGGGCAGAGCTTTTCTAAATACGCTAACGCGTGCGCGCTTTCGATCGCGGGGATGATGCCCTCAAGCCTACAGAGCAGTTTAAGCGCCGTGATGCACTCATCGTCGGTTACCGCTTCGTATTTTGCGCGACTTATCTCGTGCAGATGCGCGTGCTCCGGGCCTACGCCGGGATAATCAAGCCCCGCCGAGATGCTGTGAACAGGCTCGATCATGCCGAATTTATCCTGTAGCACGATCGTTTTCATGCCGTGGATGATGCCCGCGCGCCCATTGGTAATGGTCGCTGCATGATAAGGGGTTTGTGCGCCCAAGCCGCCCGCCTCGATGCCCAAGAGCTGTACGTTAGGATCATCCACGAACGCGCTAAAAATTCCTATCGCATTGCTTCCGCCGCCCACGCAGGCTAGGACATAATCAGCCTTGACTCCCTTGCTCGCAAGCTGCGATTTGGTCTCGGTACCGATGACGCTTTGAAAATCCCTAACCATCTTAGGATACGGATGCGGCCCGACCGCCGAGCCGATGACGTAAAATACGCTCTCTATCTCATTCACCCATGCCTGAATCGCCGCGGTGGTGGCCTCTTTGAGCGTTTTAAGGCCGGTGCCGATTTTGATTAAATTTGCGCCCAAAAGCTGCATCCTAAAAGCGTTGAGCTGCTGGCGCGCGGCGTCGGTCTCGCCCATATATACGTCGCACTCAAGCCCGAATAGCGCCGCTGCCGTCGCCGTCGCCACGCCGTGCTGACCCGCGCCGGTTTCTGCGATGACCTTTTTTTTACCCATTTTTTTGGCGAGTAGCGTCTGCGCTAGGGCATTGTTGATTTTATGAGCGCCCGTGTGGTTAAGATCCTCGCGCTTTAGATAAATTTCATGCCCGTAGTGCTCGCTAAGGCGCGCGGCGTGATATAACGGCGTCGGACGCCCTGCGTATTCGCGCAGCAAGTAACCCAGCTCGTCTTTAAATTCCTTCGTCTGCGCTATGGTGTTGTACGCATCCTCCAACTCCTCGAGCGCAAACATCGCCGTCTCAGGCACAAACTGCCCGCCAAAACTCCCGAAATACGCCTTTTTATTCATCCTATCTCCTCGCATTAAATCGTAAGATTATATAAAATTTCGCGTTAAATTTCGCTTTTTTGACGGCACCTTTTGCGACGCTTTTTTAAAATTTATCGGATATATGGCCGCAAAAACGCGCGGCGCAAGATAGCAAATTTTAAAATTTACGCTTCAAATTGTGGCTAATATTTTGCTTGATGAGTAGGCCTTAGGCGCCGTAAATTTGAATAATTTATAAATTTATTTGCTTTCATTGCTAATATCGCTCTTTTTATAATTACCGATAGGACAAATTATATTGTCAGTATCTGTAAGTCTTAATTTTTTCCACTCTTCAAAGCTATTAACCCTAATCAAATTATGTGGGATTTTTGACGGTTCATCAATAATTTTGAGGCACTCGCTCGTTTCTCTTTTAAAATACTGCATAATAAGGTGATTATCGTTATTTTCCAAAGCTTTTTTTATGCATTTTGCTTTTAACTCAACATAATCACTATTACTTAGAGAATTTTTTGAAAAAAGCCGCATTGGAGCGCACTCGCTAATTATTTCCGTATAAATCATACGAAAAACAAAAAACGAAATAATTAGCAAAAATGGTAATAGAATAATATTTTTGTATCGTTTTAAAAATTTCATTTTATTTCCTTATTTAAAATTTTTATATTTTACGGATAAAAACCCTTGATTTTTGTGTCTTACTGCCGCTTATGCCTATACCATTAATATCTATAAAAGCCCAGGCACTTAGGC